>CAMWOX010000018.1 GCA_947175975.1 uncultured Ruminococcus sp. | reverse complement strand
GGATATAACATCACGGAGAGACCCACGAGAAAAATAATAACAAATACAATTGTAGATAATTTTTTACTCATGCGTCCCTCCCTGATGTCCCCCCTTGCGAGGGGGGACTTTGGGTTGATTTAAATTCAGAAATCGCTTTGCGAATTAGTCTTCTTTGCCGAGTCTCTTCTTTGTTACCAGAACTACACCAGCACCAGCAACCATTACGCCACCGAGTGTGTAGAACAGCACTGTACCAATACCACCAGTGGACGGGAGTGTTGTACCCTTGTTGTTCTCGATTGTGCCAGCAACACCACCATTTGCACCACGATTAGCAGCATTATCTGCATCAAGTTTAGTCATATCAACAGGAGTAGTACCAACTTTACCAACTGTACCTTCAATATTTGTAAGCACACTAGTTGCTTCACCATTCCATGCCTGTGTATTAACAGTAGTTGCTGTAAGTGTAACGTTAAACTTAGCATCATCTCCGGTAGGTGTCTCATATCCTTCTGGAGCCTGTGTTTCAACCAGTGTATATGCACCACTGTCCAGACCGATAATCTTGAACAGACCGTTCTCATCAGATTTCATTGTAGTTACAAGTGGCTTTTTATTATCATCAGCACCAATTGTCTGACCAATAGTGTTACCCTCTTCATCAACCACATCAGTAATAGTTTCATCATTTACATCAGCCACGGTATATGTGCCATCTCCGTTGTCAATCAGCTTGATTGCACTACCATTACGCTGAACCTCAAACTCAGCACCTGCCAGTTTCTGCTTTGTAGAGCCATCAATCTTGGTCATGTCGATCTCATAGGTAAATACAACTACCTTATATTCAGGAGTTTTGTCTTCATCTTCGTCTTCGTCTTCGTTTTCATCACCAGTATTCGGTTTGTATTCAGAATTCGGATTGTTGGAATACGTGAGGTCAACCTTGTTTTCCTGACCATCAAGACCAATGATCGCATCAGGTCTCAGTTCTGCTTCATAGTATACAGTAACAATTGTTTCTTTTGTCACACCGTCATAAGCCTTGATATTCTCAAAGGATACAACTAACTGTTTATCTGTTTCATTCCATGTTACACGGCAGTTGCCATCTGTTCCAACGTATACTCCATCTTCAAGAGTAAATTCCAGGGTTGCATTGCCAGCCTTTACAGTTACCTTTTCAGGCTTCTCAAACTTTTCGCTCAGAGTATCAGTAAACTTGTAGTAGTAAGCATCATAGTCATCCAGAGTTTCCGGCATAGAACCATAGAGCTGGAATGGTACATCATCACCGATGTTGTAGTCTGCCACATCATTCCATTTGCTCTCTGTATCAACTGCTTGTTCCAATTTACTTGCATTCTCTCCCATAGAGTTTACATTTTTTGCATTTTCCTTAACCTTCTTGATTACAGAGGGATAGGACTTTTTCGGAACGATTGTGATTCCATCTGCATTTTCAGCAGAGTTCACTCTCAGGATGAACTTGGAAACAGCATCATTTGAACCATTTTGCCCTTTGGTGTACGTATCCTTTACAACATAGTAACCTTCAGCCAAAGCTGTACCGTCGGTGGAAATTGCAGTGCCAGTTCCTGTTGTGACAGCAGCAAGGATTTTAGCCAACTCGTCAGCCTTAGGAGAACCATTTGTAATACCATCAATTGCCTGTGCAGCAGCAATAGCTTTTTGATCATCAGTTGCATCTTCACCAAGTTTAGCAAGAGCTGCTCCTACACTGTCTTTATCCTCAGCAACTTTGAATGCAAGGAAATCTTCATTTGTCAGCAGGCTTCCAGCATTAGCACCAAGACCAGTGATTGTAAATTCGCCTGATTCCTTGCCAGCTTCACCCTTGAAAATCTGGTATGCTGTGTAGGTATGTTCAGCAACATCCTTATCAGGAGTTACGTTGGTAGTCTCATTAGCAACTGAGCCATCTACCTTAACTGATACATTTACATCTGCTGCACTTGCGGTCATCATGATCGGTGCGATTGAGCAAGTTGCGAGTGCCAGTGCTGCGATCATAGCAGCGATTCTTCTTGTCTTTTTCATAATAAAATCTCCTTTTTAAATATGTTTTCGGTTGCGCCCGATATTGAAGCTTTCTCCCGCAATATCGGGCATTGACTTAATGAATTGACTGTTTATTCATCATGCGCCTCGATGCTGTGTGCGTCGAATCTTGCGCTTGATATACCAAACTACTACGGACATCGCCATTAGATTGATTCCAACAACGGTGTAAGGTCGTGTGCCATAACCACCAGTTCCAGGAAGTTTTACTGGTGTTTCCTCTTCCTCTTCCTCGGTTTTGTTAGTGACTTCTTCAACTGTTTTTTCATTGCTTAATACTACACCTTGCAAATGCTTATAGGAAACCGGAGTGTATTTGTGTTTTGTGGAATCGTCCGTTTTTTCCTTAACATAATACTTGTAGTAGTTGCCCATTCCGTCTGTGATAGGAAGATTCAAAACTGTACTCTGCCAGTTATCAGTTTTACTGATTGTAAGAGTTTTCACCACTTTAGCATCACTCGGAATCTCTGGCACAGCTTCTTTAATCTCATTGACAGTAATCACAACTTCGGCTTCGCCACCAGCTTCATCTCGGAACGTAATTGTTACTTCTTTTTTCTCTTGCGTACCAACCTTGATAGTCATACCATCTACGGTTGCTACTTCAGGAGGAGCGTTAGATGTACCACTTACATTACCGATAGCATTGACAAACTCGATTTTTAACTCTTCTTCGATATTTGCGGTCTGTTTCAAGCTTGTGGTATTACCATTATTAGCAACTATTTGCAACGGAGCAACTGTAATCTCAATTGGATCGGCTGATACACCATTGCGAGTTGCTGTGATAGTCGCTGTGCCATCGCCTTCCGCAGTAACCTGACCAGAACTACTTACAGTTAAGACCTTCGGATTAGATGATTCCCATGTTACACCATCAACACTAGCAGTCAGACTTGCTGTATTTCCTTTATGGAGAAGTGTCTTATCTGCACTGATTGTAAATGCTCTTCCAGTAACAGTATACTCGATTTCAGCTGTTGCATTACCATGCGTTGCGGTAATCTTTGCTGGTCCTACACCGGTAACAGTAACGTTGCCATTCTGATCAACAGCGAGAGCATTAGAATTTGATGATTCCCATATTACTGTTCCACCAGTAGCATTTGTTGTCAGCGTAAAGTTGTTTGCTCCCTCTTGCAATTGATTTCCATCATTTCCAGTGATTTTGAAGTCTGAAACAGTATAGTTAATACTTGCTGTAGCAGTCAAACCACTCGCATCCGTTGCTGTTGCTGTAACAGTGACACTACCAGTACCTGCAAATTGGATTTGCTTATTCTTGATGATAGTTGCATTTCCACTCGTAACATCCCATGAAACTTCTGCATCGCTTACAGTTGTTGGGAGATTTACTGTGTCGCCAACTACTACATTTTTGTTTACGGATTGGTCAATTGTAATTGATGGACCTGTAGGTTTGTAGTAGAATCGGATTTCTTTTAACACCGTTTCACCACTATTGTTATACACTGAAACAGTTACTTGCTTCTGTGCATTAAACCCTAATTCACACTCACGCACACCCGCTGAAAAACTCTCATTGATAGTAGTAGAACTGTTACCAGTCCACTCATTACCACTATTATAGAAATTAAAGAAGATATTCAGCCAACCATCCTTCGGAGTATCAAATACAGCCATAACTGAAGTAATTTCTTTACCATCCAATCCTGAAGGAAGATCATAGGTACTAGAATCTGATTGCTGATTAATAGACAATGAAACATAAGGATCTCCACTTGCCTTAGCTAGAACACCAGTGTTCACACTATTCAGAGTCAATCTTTCTGATTTTGCTTCTTCCTGGATTGGTTCTTCTGCTTCAGACTGTAGGGCTTCTTGTTCAGATTCCTGTACGGTTTCCAGTTCTGCCATTGCCTGACGGAATCTTGAGAGTGATAACATGCCTTTTGGTAAGCTATATGTTTTCGCCTCTTCGGATTTGGTTGCAGATGGAACTAATACCTGGTATACTTCCATTTCAACTTCATCAACATTTGCTTTATCACTACCACCCAACCAGTTTTTATTTACCTGCAACTCACCAGTTTCAAGTGTATTTGTAACAGTGATTGCATTTGCAGAACCCTCTGTCAGTTTCAGACTTTCAGGAGAATAGCTTACTGTCCAACCGGTTACTTTTTCTTCTTCGACTCTGTAATGCAGATTTTCTTCTACTTTCCATTCGTACTGCCAGAAATTGCTTGCATTCAGTGAAACAGGATCTCCAACTTTTGTCCAGCTTCCATTTCCTGTAGAAGAAAGCAATTGTACTTTTACTTCATCAGGGTGTGTATTAGTTGGGTTACCTTCTTCATCCTTCCATACTTTTTGTGCTTTGATAGGAATTTTGGGTACTTCTTCACTACCTGTATTTTTAACGGTAATTGCCATTTGTCCGTTTGCCGGCTGTCCGTTATGCAGGTAACTTACTTCCCAATCTCCGCTTGAATCTTGTTCTTTCACATAGTAAATCCATTGATACTCAAATCCGTTTTCTGTAAACGTATTTTTAAGATTTTCAAGTTTTGCTTTCCAACCATTATCTGAATTTAATGTGATTGTTCTAAAAAGTTCATAGTCTTCGTCAAAAACAGGAACATAATCAATATTTGTTAGAGTATTGTCTGTTACAGCTAATTCTGATGAAACATAAGACTTGCCAATTGCTTTATAGAAAGCTTGTGCAATTGCTCTATAACCGTCTGCATTTGGATGACAGCCATCTTCTGTAAGCATTGATTCTGATTTGTCTAATGCATTCTTATTCTCATCAAGTACAGCTACAACAGAGTTAATATCCACTAATGTGATATCATAATTTTGCTGTTGTAAACTTGCAACCTTTGCTTTAATTGCATTATTATAATTATCGACATATTGATTTGCACCTGCTTGATCTGAAGGCTTTTCTGGCTGCCAAAACCACTCCACCGCTGTAATATATGGAATAGTTCCAACATAGACCTTCAAATTTTTATTACCATCTTGAGAAGCCTTTGTAAAAATCGCTTTTACTAAGTCTTCAAATTTTTCTGGTGCATTCGCATTTCCCGCATGTAACACATCATTTGTACCTGCTAAAAGACAAACTACATCTACATTGGAAAAACTTATATTTGTACTTTCAATACGTGCTTTAATGTTATCATTTGTGTTTCCATCAACACCACAGTTTTTAACTTTGCTTTCTTCAATACCTAATGCTTTTGCTAATTCCTTAGGATAAGTTACATCAGTTACGTTATTCATTGTACCTTGGGTGATAGAATCTCCCCAACACAAAACTGAAATATTATCTGGAATGTCGTACTTCTCTGTGGTTAAAGCCTTTTTACGTCTGTACAAATCAAGCGTGATTTCCGTCTTACTTGCATCAGAAACTTTATCCCATGCTTTCTGAACAGTCAACTCACCTGGTTTTGTTTCTGGTGTGTTTGTGATCGTTGTTACTTGTGTAGAAGTGCTTCCGCTTTTTTCGTAAGTGGCAACATATCCAATCGGAACAGAATCCTCACGTACATAATAGTAATAGCGTGTGCCATCATCCTTTAGATTTGGAAGGTCCTTCCATTGATATGACCAATCGTTAGAACTACTAAGCGTAACAGTTTCAATTTCATTAGATGCTTCTAATTCAGCTGCTGTCGGCTTAGCACTATCTTTCCATGCAGTACTTGCTCGATAAAGAGTGACTGTAATTCCGCCCTGTCCTGTTAAGCCGTCATTCCACTCTTTTCTGACAATTACATTTGTAGTAGTTGTCAATGGGTTTTTATTGCTGATTTCCAGAACACCGGAAGTTCCATTCAAGTTCTTGGTGTAACTTACCACATAACCGTATAATTTACCAGAGCTTTGCTCCTGTGTGAGTTCTTCCGTTACTTTGAAATCCACATAACCTGTCAACTTGTCGGCTGGAATCTCAATCTGCCACTGATGGGTTTTATCCAGGGTTCTTTGATCATCTGCTAGGTTAATAGTTTTCCATTCACCATCAGCAGTCTTTCCCTGCAAAGTGAACTTAATCTCATCAACAGGCGGAGTTGTCATTTCTGAATTATCTGAATTTTTCCATTCCTTCTGCACATAAAGACCTTTCAGATTGGTATACTCTACCACACCATCCTTACTCAAGCCGTTTCCGGCATAAATGCCCTTATATGCACCAACTTCATCGCCGGATTTATAAGTATTATCATCCTGACGTGTATACGTTTTACCATCAATTGTATAAGACTCTTCCACTACGTAGTAATAAATTGGCTTGCCATCTTTACCATTAGGGAGGTCTTTCCATTCCACTTCACCAACCTGCTCTAATTTGCCTTTCTTCTCAGTAAATGTTACTGTTTTCACATCACTGGATGCTTCTATTAATTTATCCTTTGCTGGTATTGTAGAAGAACGCACGGTAGAATAGTACAACTTAAATGTAGCTTGCACTCCACTTGCATTTTCTGGAGGTTGTTCCCAATCTTTCTTGACGGAGATGTCAATCAATTGGCTATTCGGAACACTGAATGTTCCACCAGAAGAGATTTCCGTAATGTTCTTATCATCAACAACCTTTGAGAACTGACTTTTATTGCAGTTATAAACAAAGTAGAATACAAATTCTTTCATTTCGTCGAAATTAATCGATGCATTCTCTTTATAAGGACTTGGTTTATAACCATCCGGAGCTTTTACTTCTACCAGTTTATACAAGACACCTGAGGATAAGTTAATCTTATGCTCGCTGGAGATCGTCAAACTTTTTGCAATTGTTGGAACAATGTTATTGTTTTCAACCGCATTTACAGCATCAAAAGTAACTTCATAACAATTCTTTTCATCTATGAAATCTGTTGCATATACCCATTTACCATCTTCATACTTTGCAAGCTTGAAAGTAGCCTCCAGATTATCAATAGAATGGTTACTAACATTTACTTTTTCGATACTTGGTACTTTTGCTGTGGTTACAGTAGCACCTGACCGAGCAACAACAAAACTAGTTTCATCTGTATCATCTTTTTGTGTGCCACTAGAAGTATTCACAGCCGCTTCATTTTTGAAGTATATCTCTGAACCTACTGGCGGTTTTGAACCAACTGGCAGACCACCTGGTGTGTTTTCGTTTGTCTTCAACTCATAGCAGTAAACAATTTTAAGATGACGTTCATCAGGTACTTGGAAAGACATTACATTGTTAATAATCTTTTTGGTTTCTTTCGATTCTGCACTGACGATTGTCTGAACCACATAATCCATATTAGCCATATTTCCTACTAAAGCACACACTTTCTTACCTGTTGCTACTTCTTTCGCAAATTTTATTTTTACTTTAGCATTGCCGTCTGCATCAAACACAGAATCAATAATCTCGAATGTTACTCCGTCATCCTTAGAAAGTACAGTACCATCCCATAAAGCATATTCAAGAGAAACACTCGCACCTGATGTGCCTCCACTAAATTCAAGAATAACCTCAGTACCAGCAGATATTACTTTGCTAATATTTAATGTAAGATACCCTTGACTACAATATGGATTATCAAAAGAATCTTTGCAATCTACAAAAATATCTACATCTTCTGATTGTTCTTGTGGCGGAGTATAAGAATAATCTGTTAATTTGGTAGGATTGCCCTGAGAATCCAGATTATCCAGATCCAATACCTCCACACTGGAGACAACCACATCTAAAAGCCCTTGACCTGTTTGTTTTATTCCATCCCTTTGTTTATAGCCTGTCACTTCGAATATGTCTGTAATATCCAGATAATCTTCGCTCGAAAGCTTTTTGCCTTCTGGATTGATTTCAACTTCATACTGTGCTTGTGCTTCATTCTTATCAGCTTCCACATAATTCTTGTTAATGACGCTCTTATCTGATGGGGCATCACCATTCGAGCCGATCGACAATTCTGCGGTTATACCCTCTGTCTCATCTGAACGACGAATGCTGTTTGTCAAGGGATAATAACCATCTTCCGCAATTTTAGCATCTACTTTTTCTACCGGTATTGCAGTAAAATAAATGAAAAAGTATCCCTCTTTATGAGAATTATTATAATAAATATGGAGCTGACGGGAATCATTATTATAAGGATAAGTATAATAATTCTCCAATTGATTATCTCGTATTTCCCAATTCTCCGTAGATTTATCAGAAAAAGCAGGTCTTAATAGGCCTTTTCCTTTAACTTGAGAAGCCTCATCCCATTCTTCCACATAGAACACGGAACCTTCAGGTAACGTATCTATATAATCAACTTTTTCATTTCTTGGGAACTCTACCATCCACTTGAAAATGTAGCAAGATTCGGTCTTACCATTAATTACTACATCTTTTTTAGGAACATTGGCAAGTTGCTCATTGGAAAGCTTAGAAATCTTAGCATCTTTATATCCGTCAAAAGACATACCATTTACATGTATACCAGGCTCTAAAGCAGACTTCTCATAGACAGCTCTCTTGGTGTTTGTAATCTCAATTGTACCAGATTGACCGCTTATTGTTTCCTGAGAATAACTTGCACTATAACCTGATACAGAAGATTCTACAACTCTGTAAGTGATAGCTGTTCCGTTATCCGCCCTTGGCAAATCATCCCATACAGCTTTTTCAGCCACTTCGTCAATTGAGATTGTTTTGTCAGAACCCTCAACAGTAATCCACTCATTGTTTATGAATTTTTCAAGATGCAATGTAATGGTTTCTGGTCTATTGCTCGAATTATCACCAGACCATGTTTTGGTTGCTGAAATTTTGATATTGTCATAAGTGTTTGTGACAATCAATTCACCGGATTCGTTCGTACTTGTACTCTCAGAAGATGTATACCCATCAACTTTAGTTACTTCAACAACTTTGTAATAAATGTATTGCCGCTCACCATTTTCTGTTTTGGTTTTAGGGAGATTCTCCCATTTATCTGCTGCTGTCCATTTTTCTCCTGAACCTGATGAAATTTCAATTGTTTTAAGTTCATTACCATCTTTATCTGTTGCATTTTCCCAATTTCCATTGCCCACTTTTTGCATAAGCTTGAATGTTACAGGCTTTCGCTGATCTTCGTGACCTTCGTCACCTGCCCATTGCTTAGCGGGTTCAATAGAAAGTGTATTCAATGCATTTGTAATAGTAGAAGTACCTGTTGCATTCAAACCATTTTCATCATAAGTTTCAACGTATTTATCAGGAACAACTACTTCAACTGCTCGATAGTAAATCTTATTGCCTTGTTCATCTTTTTTTGGCAAATTCGTCCACGGGTCAGCAGTAGAAGAACCTTTTGAAATAATTTTAGTTTCTTTGCCGCTGTCCTGCCACTCAGTATCTATCCAGTTTCCATTTACATCTTTACGGCGTTGCTCTAATTTGACTGTAATATCACTACGAGTAGCTTCTGTATCGCCAACCCATGTTTTCTGAGGTGTGATATTCACATAATCCCAAATGTTTTTAATTGTAAAGCTCAGACTATCAGAAGCCGGTGCATACTCTGGACTATACTCAACTGTAGTATAATCAGCAACTTTAGTATCTTCAACTACTCTGTAATAATAAGTATTACCAGCTTCGTCTTTTTTGGGAAGATTCTGCAAACTCTCTGACCAGTTGTTATTACTTGACAATGAAATCTCTTCAAATCCGCTAACTTGTGTCCAACTAGTAGCAACATCTGGAGTTGTTGTTCTTTCCAGGTGAGCAGTAATAGTTTCGCTGTGTGAAACTCCACCATCATCAACCCATGTTTTTGTGACATTTGCATTAAATGATGTACGAGTGTTTTTAACTTTGAAATTAGTTTCAGAATTAGAACCTATCTCAACATTATAATCTCCCCAGTTAAGACTATAAGTTACTTGATAACCATCAGGCGTTTGCTGAACATATTGACCATTCTCACTAATTACTTCTACTACTCTGTAGTAATACTCTTTTCCAGTGATCGAACTTTTCGGAACATTTTGCCATGTCATCCAATTACTTTCTTTTTGAGGATTCGTATTACCATCTATCTCAGGATAATCCTTCCACTCGGATGAATCTTCAAGCCTATACTGGAGCAGAAGATAAACATTATCAGGTCTACCTGAATTATCATCTTCCCATTCCTTTCCAGAACTAATCTGTTTCCCAGGTCCAACACCCGAATCTCCTCTATTGATAGTAGAAGATCCCTCTGATGTACTGCTATCATAACTACCAGTATTTTTGAATGTTTTTGAACCGCCATTCTCAATACTAATTGTATCAACGGAAGATTGATAAGTAAGTGTAACTCTTTTTACATTGGTATCAGCTGAGAATGTAAAAGTAAAACCTGTAAATTTTCCATCTCCGGTTCCATCTGTTCCAACAATTTGACCTAAACCTGGCGGGTCTACCTGAATAGCATTTATCTGTTCTTGTGTATAATATTGTCCATCTGAAAGTGTATCAGTATAAACGTCGCCTGATTTAAAACCATTAAAGTTTGTTAAATTAGCAGTCCAATTTAAAGTTTGTATGTCATTCTCTGGTTTATCTAATTTATCATATCCATCAATAGATATATATTCACCAGATTTACTTACGCTACTTTTTTCGCTGTAATTAACTGAACTATTTGTAGAATCATCAGGGGGTGGAGGATTATCTGGAGGAGTATTAGGGGATGGAGGAGGTGTAACTGTTGCTGTATTATTGACAGTTACACTATTTGGCTGCCCCCTCAATGGTGCACCAGTATTATCCGTAGAAGTACGATAAACAATAGTCACTTCATCTGTTTCATCATCAATAATAATATTATTATTGCTATCTTTATGATATGCCACAGCACCACCTTGAGATGTCACAGAAATGCTGTCTTCTATTACTCCAGCTTTTAAGGCATTATCACTGATGACGTAGTCTTTCAGAGAACCGTTATAATCTCGACTGACTGTAACCGTCCATTCAATCCAGCCAAGCTCTCCATCATTCACAAGATAAGATGGCCGACCAGATTTTCGAATGCTTGCTTTGAGTGCATCTTTTGGAATATCTGTTTCTTTTTTATTACTTGTAGCCTTATCATTGGGATTTCCCTTATTGACAATTGAGGCTTGGTTCTCAATTTTACCACTTGCTAATTCTTCAGCAGTTGGTGTATAATCATACTCAAAATTAAATGAGTCCCCAGTAACCGCATTTGCATTCGAATCAAATTCAAAAGCACCATCTACTATCTGTCCAATATTTTCAGGAGTAATATGTGAAATTTTTCTTGCATCAGAAAATTTTGTATCTGCGAGCTTATATTCTGATAAATTTACTTTTTCACCAGGGTTTCTGATAGTAACAGTGTAATGAATTACCATATTGCCAGTCTCGGTATCTCTGATAATCTGGCTATTTTTAGAATTTTCATCTAACATGTCACCAAACGTCACTGTAAGTTTATGACCATTGAAATCAATTTCACGATCACCGCTTGCTGTTCCGTCTCTTCCGATATAACCCTCAAACTCAACAGCTCCCTCAAAACCACTGGTACTTGGAGCAATTTTATCTGTAATGTAATCTTTTGTAAACTTAATAACAAGTAAACGTGTTTCTTTAGAGATAGAATAAAAACCAGCTACCTTTCCAGCTGCCTTACCAACATCAGTTTCCCAACCACCATCCTTAACTTCACCAATGAAATCTTCAGGAATTGTAATATACTCTGGCAACTGACAGTAAATATATGGTTGACCAGTATTTACGACACTACTTGAAGCAAATCTATATTGCAAGTTCAACCACGCTAACAGTTCTGCTGCGTTGCCGGCATCAAAAGTCTCTTTTGAGTTCCCATCCTCATCAACAAAATTAATATTATAAATTTCGTCTTTAAAGTCAACCGCACCAGATGGTATTGTTTCCCAAACATTAGGCATTTCGACTTTTTCATCAGGCTTTGCTCTAGCCAAATTCATATTGTCAAGCTGCATTAAATGCAATTGATCGTTATTTTCCTCCTGAATTTCCGACATTGCCTCACTTGTCATATTGACAATTGGAAAACCATTTTCGTCGTAAGGAACAACAAAGACTGCAAACATTGAGAGAGACAGCATTAAAGCAAGACACCTTTTATGAAACTTACTCTCTCTGATTTTTTCCCGAACACTGCTTTGTAAACCTTTCAACTGTACTCCCTTCTTTCCATAAAAAATTTGTGTGGAACTATACTATCCCACACCTGCTGAATGGATAAACCCGGAAAAACACTTTCCCTATCACATATTCTTCAGCAATACAGCCGACTGAAGAAGAACGGCTGTCGATACTGATGGCACGATGATCCCCCATCACAAAAACCCTGCTCTCCGGCACTTGATAAGGCAATTCAATATCACACTCGCCAAGAGCTTTTTCATTTAGATAAGGTTCATCTAGTGCTTCATCATTGAGATAAACAGTTCCATCCTCTGAAATATCAATAACATCCCCTGCAACGCCAATCACCCTCTTTAAAAGCACCTTGTTATTATAATAGAATGCCACAACGTCGCCTTTTTCAAAGTTGCTGCTTTTCACGCACAAAATCAACTCATCATTTAGCATTGTTGGTGTCATACTTGTACCGGTGACTCTTAAAACAGGCACAAACAGCATAGAAACAACAACTGTCAATGCTGCTACTACAATCAAGGAAGAAACTGTACTCCACAATGTTTTTGCAAAATTTTCTTTATAGCGAAGTCGTCTCAGTTCATCTTCCAGTTGTTGGGTAGCTGGCAAATCCATTTCTTTTCTTTCGTCATTCATGAGCTTTCTGCTCACCATCCTCTGACGTTTGTTTCTGCTGGACTGCTCCAGTAATCAAGTGATCCAATCGGTCATTCAACTTTTGATTCTCTGCTCGGAGATCATCAATCTCTTGACGCATGTAATACAAAATCTCTATCAGATCAGCTCTTTTTAACTGACGCAGCTCCTTGTCTGTCATCTTGCCTGCCTCCTGATCAGCAATCTATAACTCTTTCCTTTTACAGTTATGATTATAGCACACTTTTATCCAAATGTCAATAAGAATTTAATAAAAATTTTATTTTCGTGAAGTATCACAATAAAAGAATCAATTATTTATGGAAAATAGAGAAAATCAGATTCCAAAATGTAAAATGGATTTCTTAAATTACAGTTTTTTGTCCAAAGGCGAATATATTTTCCAAAAATTAGATCATAAGCCAGAAATTATATATTTTTTGTGAAAATTTTATAAAAAATATTTAAAACCTATTGACAAATTAAAAAAAATTGTGTATAATACTAATAACAGGTGGAAGAGACGCTTTTTTATTTGTACCGTAAACGATTTAGATTAGAAAGGTTGGATGAACTATGAAAAAAAGCAGACTCATATCAGTTGCTGTGGCTTGTATTATGTGCGTCAGCTCCACAGCAACTGGCTTGTTGACAGCTTCTGCAGAACAGCAGACTATCAACAACAAAGTAAAAATCATGACGTTGGGTGATTCTATCACAGATGGCTACTGGACAAGCGGTGGATACAGAAAATATCTCTGCCGTGAACTGGCTCAGAAAGGCTATTCCAACATTGACATGGTTGGACCCAAAGGCGGCAATACAGAGTCATTTAATTATAATGGCGAGTATGTGACCTATGACGGAAATTATGCAGGTTACAGCGGCTATGCGATCCAGTATATGACTGGTACAGAAACCCGTCAAGGTATTCTGGAAACAATTAATAGTAATTATGGCAATGGTCAGAATATGATTGAAGCTTATGATCCGGATGTTGTGCTGCTTCAGATTGGCACAAACGACATTCTCAGCAATTATAACAACGGCATTACTGATCGTCTGGAAAATCTGATAGATACGATTCTGGCGAGCATGGATGGTGCAGACGATATGCTGTATGTTTCTACCATTCCTGACATTAACATAGCGGAACGCTATGACTGGCTCTGGTCATATGGAATTTCTTATTCCGCTGATCCGGAAGGTTTCACGAATGCTGTACAAGGCAGTATTAATAGGTATAACGCTTCTATCCGTGAACTTGTCGCAAAAAAGCAAGCTGCCGGTGAGCGTGTTGCTTTTGCAGATATTCATAGTGTAGTTGACCAGAATACAGATTTGTATGATGGTGTGCATCCGAATGAAGCCGGCTATGAAAATATGGGCAGTTACTGGGCAAATCTGTTAGATACTACCTATCTGAATGGAAAAGTAGAAATCATAGAGCCTACACAGCCTACAACAACAGAGACTGAAAAGGAAACTACAGCTGAAGCTGTTTCTACAACGACAGAGACTATTGCAACAGAAGCTCCAGCACCAGAAATAGTTGCTACAAAACCAGTAATCAGTGAGAATGCTAAGGAAATCGTGCTGAATGATGTCAAAATCGGAGAATTTTATGACTTGACAGCATATCAGGGTGCAGATGTTTCCGCTATTTCATTTGTATTCAGCAATGTGCCACAGTATGGCATGAATGGCTGTATTACACTTGGTAACTGGGAAGTGTATCAGAATTATACAGCTGATGACTTGACAGGTAATGTGCTGACAATTCCTGTAGATAAGTTCTATCAGTCTCTGGCAATTCATAAATGGTATGGTGAAACGGAGCTGGAGTCTGTGATTCTCCACTGTGCTGATGGTGATGTACAGGAAACAACAGAAGTTACTACAACAAAGGCTACAACAACAACTACACTAGAAACCATCACTACAACAAAGGCTACTACAACAACTACACCAGAAACCACTACTACAACAAAGG
>CAMWOX010000017.1 GCA_947175975.1 uncultured Ruminococcus sp. | reverse complement strand
AATTCTGACAGAGGGAAATTCCGGGAATTTCGGCAAGTTTACAATTTATTCATGATTACTTCATGAAAATTTAATATCCTGTTCCCGGAAATCATGTATAATAAAACTAGCCACAAAATATTTTGTTCAATATTTCTTAAAATATTTTTTATATTTTTTTGTTTTTTATCAGAAGGGAGTTTTTTTCTATGGCTTTAGAAAAAGTATTAGTTGTTGATGATGATCAGAATATTTGCGATCTGCTGCGTATGTATCTCGAAAAAGAGGGTTACAGTGTAATTATTTCCAATGACGGAAAAGAAGCTGTCAATAAATTCCGTGCATTGAATCCGGATATTGTGTTGTTAGATGTAATGCTGCCCTCTATGGACGGCAGACAGGTGTGTCGTGAAATCCGGAGAGATTCCAATGTGCCGATTATCATGATTTCTGCTAAAAATGAGACATTTGATAAGGTTCTCGGTCTGGAGCTTGGTGCAGATGATTATATTGCAAAGCCGTTTGATGCAAAGGAAGTCATTGCCAGAATTAAGGCAATTGCTCGAAGAATGGGCAGTGGCAATGCTGAACCGGAAACCAAGGAAGTCAGATATGATAATCTTGTTGTCAATATGACACGCTATGAACTTAGAGTCAATGACAAAGTATTGGAAACACCGCCGAAAGAACTGGAATTGTTGTTTTATCTGGCTTCCAATCCAAATCATGTCTATACCCGTGACCAGCTTCTGGATGAAGTATGGGGATTTGAATATTATGGGGATTCCCGTACAATTGATGTGCATATCAAAAGACTGCGTGAAAAACTTGCCGATGTATCTCCGCACTGGTCTCTTAAAACTGTCTGGGGTGTAGGATACAAATTTGAAGCGGATGAAGAATCCTGACGGATGGATTTGCTGAAACTATGATAAATTTATTTCATGATCCGAAAAATGAAAAAAAAATGAAACCGGCAAAAAGCACTGTTTCACAGAGCTATCTGCGTCTGTCCGGTATTTTGATGCTCACGGGGATTCTGTTGACGGGTGTCGTTATGATATGCAGTGCTGTCAGTAATTACCGGGACACGATCAGCCAGGTAATCTGGCAGAACTGTGATGCTGTGATTACAAATATTTCTGAAATATATCACAAACCGGAAGATATTGTCAGTCTCGATGTGGTACGTCTGATCCGGACTTCTGAATTGGAATACAATTACCGGATGTGGCTCTGCGATGAAAACGGTGAGGTACTCTATTCTGGTGACAGCAGGCAGGAAAATGTTCTGACACCTGCCATCCGGTCTTATCTGCGGACAGATGATTTCAACCAGATCGGTTATTATACTTCTGATGCAGAATCTGCACAATTCTGTTGTGCATTAAGATTTTATCTGGAAGATGACGAAAAAAACGTTCATCAGTATTATCTTGCTTCTGTGAGTGATGCCAGTATGGTACAGGAATACAGTGCAATGCTTGTCAGTAGTCTGGCACTCTGTCTGCTGATTTCTCTGGTTGTGTTTTTATTATTATTCCGGATTGGTTCAAAACAACTGGATCATCAGCTCAATGAGATTGCCGCTGTTACAGAAAAATATGCCAAGGGGGAATTTTCCGCCCGTGTGGAACTGCCAGAACATGCAAATTTGTATGCATTGGGCTGTACAATGAACCGCATGGCAGAATTTATTGAACAGAATGAAAATACCAGACGTAGCTTTATTGCGAATGTCTCTCACGAACTTCGTACACCTATGACTACAATCGGTGGATTTGCGGATGGCATTCTAGATGGAACAATTCCACAATCACAGCATAAGAAATATCTTCGTATCATAGCGGATGAAATCCGCAGACTGAAAACGCTTGTCAATTCCATGCTGAATCTGACCAAATTTGAAACAGGTGCAATGCAGATCCATCTCAGCACAGTGGATGTTTCCAGATTGCTGATCAAAACCGTTCTTATGTTTGAGAAACGCATCAGTGATAAACATGTGGAAGTAGAGGGTCTCGAAGATACATCCTTGCTTGTGAAAGCGGATGAAGATTTATTATTCCAGGTATTATATAACTTAATTGAGAATGCTGTTAAGTTCGTCAATGAAAATGGTATCATTACATTCTCACTTTCGATTGAAGAAAAAACAGCACATATCTGTATCAAAAATACAGGTGAGGGATTAGCAGATGATGAACTTCCGAAAGTCTTTGACAGATTCTACAAAACGGATGCATCCCGGAGCGAAGATAAGACCGGGCTTGGTCTTGGCTTATCCATCTCCCGGAAGATTGTGCATCTGCACCAGGGGCATATCGTTGTGAAGAGCATCAAAGGCGAATACACTAGTTTTGAAGTACAGATCCCGGTTGGTAATGTCCCACAGTGATCTGAAAAAAATACAATCTTGTTCTGGAATCCCGGGACGAGATTGTTTTTCTTTTTGCTTGACAATTCCGCATGAAAGTGCTATACTGAGTAAGTGATTGGATTTATTAACAGTACAGAGAAGCCAGAAAGGAGCGTGTGCAAGCCTGTGAATGATCCCAGAGAATATGAGAATCCCGGCAATGCGGAAATACCGGAAAATTCCGGAAATTGTGAGGATTATATGGAAGCTTATCCAAAACCGGAGCAATCTGCACCAAAACAGAATGTACCTGATCCACCGATTCCGGAACAGCCGCCAATCCCTCAGCAGAATGCAATCCCAAGATACAATATGCCCAATCCACAGAATTATCCGCCGCCTTACTATCCGCCTCCAGGCAATTATCCTCCGCCCCCTCCGAATTATCCACCACCACCATATTATCAGTATTATCAGCAGGGTGCATTCTATGGAGATCGTTATGCCCCGACATATACACCACCGCCCGCTGCACCGGAATGTCCTCCGACACCCCCGGCTGAACCAATTGTCATGAACCGGAAAATCCTGGTCATGACTGCCGTCATTGCAGGAATGATCTTTTTGCTGTGTATTTACTGCATTGTTTCGGATTTATTGCATGGTGCATTGAACGCTGACCCGATTCAGAATACAGTTGTATTGGAAATGCAGGAAAAACCAGATCTGAATCCCGAAGACGAGAACGTCACAGCGGATGGAGAATATACCGTCAAGGGTGTTGCAGAACTTGTCAAACCCTCGATTGTAGAAGTCTATGTATATCGTAATTCCGGAACAGATAGCGGAATTGGTGATGTTGGCGAGATGCTCAGCGGCACAGGTTCAGGGATTATTATTTCAGAAGATGGTTATATTATTACAAATGCCCATGTCGTACAGGGGGACAGCTTTGTTGTTGCACTGGATGACGAGACAGAATATGATGCGGTTCTAGTCGGCAGTGATAACAAAACAGACCTGGCAGTCCTGAAAATCAATGCCGGAAATCTGACCCCGGCAGTCTTGGGTGATTCCGATGGAGTCTATGTAGGTGAGAATGTTGTCGCAATCGGCAATCCGGCAGGGCTTTCCAATACAGTCACAAAAGGCATTGTTTCTGCAATTAACAGGCAGATCAGATCCGAGAATAATGGCTTTATGATGGAATGCATCCAGACGGATGCCGCAATCAGTCCGGGCAATTCTGGCGGAGCTTTAGTCAATATGTATGGGCAGGTAATCGGGATTACTTCATCAAAATATGCATCAGTGGCATTTGAGGCGACCTATGAAGGATTAGGCTTTGCGATTACAATCAACCAAGCACTGCCAGTTATCCAGGATTTAATTGAGAATGGCTATGTTTCCGGCAGATTCCGGATCGGAATTGTATTCCTGGCAGCCGAAAAAGCATATCTTGCCGAAGAATTTCGGAATCAGTTTGGGACAGATATGCCGGAAGAATTGGAAAATACGCTCTGGATCACGGAAATCAGCGAAGATTGTGATATTTCCCATACAGAATTGAAACCCAATGATTTCATTCTCAGTATAAATGGCCAAACTGTTACGGATTATGATTCTGTTCTGGAAGTCCTGGATGGATGCAAGGGCGGTGACACAGTGACAGCAGGATGTGCAAGATTTGAGAATGGAAAGATTTCTTATTTTGAGATCGAATTTAAGCTGGAAGAAGACAAATCCGGGGATTATTAAAATAGAATTTTATTTTACAAGATCTCATGTTTCTGCATGGGATCTTTTCAAAATTTGCCGCTTTTCATAGTTTTTAGAAATTTTTGTAAAAATATTTCTGAACAGATTGACTTTTGATTCAGAAAGCTGTATAATAGTATTATGAAATATAGGGAAAGGATCTTATCAGACAAAAATAATCATCATGAAAAGTAATAAAAATTTAATTCTTTGGATAGAATTATTATTTGCTTTGCTGTCACTCTGGGTACTAAAAACAGTCAGTTTCTATCCGGAACATGCAATCGGAACACTCCGGATTTATGTTCTCAGCATGATTGTTCTTACTGTATCACTGGTATTGTCTGTGCGATATTACCAAAGTCAGCATAGCACGATTGATGTGGATAAAATTTGCGAGATGGTACAGCGGATTGACGTGCCGGCATTTATCTGGTCGAATGATCTGTCCGTGATGTTTGCCAATTCCGCAATGGATGAATTGTTAGGCATTACCGGGGAAGAAACAGAGATAGACAACGCTGTCGTATTGAGTAATTTTTTTCACAGCATCAGTGTCAGCCCCAAAGAAGCCGGAGTGATTCTCAGCGGACAGACACTCAAAACAGGTCTGGTTACACAAAACGGACAGAAACGGCATATTGCATGGACAACTTCTGTACTCAAAAAAAATAATACAGCATCGCTGCTATTTTCAATTGGTTTTGAGACAACAGAACTGGAAAATGCCAAGATGGAGCTGACAAAGTATGCACAGGATCTGTTAATCTCCCAGACACGTTATGATCTGTCTATGAAATTATCCGGTGTCGGATTCCTGCTTGCCGAGACGGTCAGAGAAGAATATTATGTCTCGGAGGAAGCCATGAAATTCCTGGGGATTTCTGAAAACTGCATCTCGTTTCATGATTTCCGGAAAAAAATTCATCAAGATGATAGAATCAAATTTGATGATTATCTGGTCAAAATCCGGAATATATCCAATGCAGATACATACGGTTGTCAACGCATTCTTGAAATGCGAATCTGGACAAATAATCAATATGTCTGGTATGCTTACCAGTATCATGAGAATCTCAGAAATAAAGACGGAAGACCGATTATTGGGGGAGCATTAATTGATATTACAAACGAAAAACGGAAAGATGCTAAAATCAAGAATCTGGCATTTAATGACAAGGTGACCGGAATTTACAATCGGAATAAACTGATGCACGAGGGTGCAAAGTTATATAAAATGGCTATGGAAGCCGAAACGCAGGGGTATCATTACAGATACTGGGTGATTGTCCTAGATATTGACAGATTTCATATTATCAATGATTCCTGCGGTTATGAGAAAGGCGATAAGATCCTGAAAGCATTTGCACATATTCTGTGTGAGTATACAGCCAACAGCGGATTGGTTGCCAGAATCAGTGCGGATAATTTTGTACTGATCCTACAAAGATATGCCGATGATGACGGTGAACCCGCGAATACAATCGAGCAGATCCGGGAATCCTTGGCAGAACTTGCAAAAGAAGATTTTGCCGGGCTGTCTCTGAGCTGTTCGGCAGGTTTTGCCTCCATGCCGACTCCAGACAGTCATGATTTCAAGGAAGTCCTGGAACATGCAGAATTTGCACTTGCTGTTGGCAAGGGAGAATTGTCTTATCTCATGGGTTATGATGCTAAAATGCACCAGGAAATTCTCTATCAGGGTGAAATGGAAAAATCACTCTCAGAGGCAATTGAAAATCACTATCTGCAATTATACTATCAGCCAAAAGTGGATATTCATACGGAGAAAATTATTGGTGCAGAAGCCTTGATCCGTTGGATTCGTCCGGATGGCACGATGATTTCTCCAAATGTGTTCATTCCGATTGCAGAGAAAGCCGGAATGATTTCGGCAATCAGTCACTTTGTGCTTTGTGAAGCCTGTGAACAGACAGCAGAATGGCAGAAGATGGGGTTGCCTAAGATCATCATGTCCATCAATTTTGCATCCGGAGATTTCTATCAGGCAAATGTCTGTGAAGTGATCCGGAATCAGATGGATAAATTTGAATTAGAGCCGGAATATCTCGAACTGGAATTAACAGAACGTCTTGCCCTCGGAGATATTAATTATACTGTCCAGCAGATGAATGCACTCCGGGAAATGGGTATTCTATTAGCAATGGATGATTTCGGGACAGGCTATTCTTCATTGAGTTATATTCAGCTCCTGCCGCTGACGCTTCTCAAATTAGACAGATCTTTTATTATCGAGATCGAGACAGACAAAGTCGCACAGGAGATTGTTTCTGCCGTGATCAAAATTGCCAAATCCATGGATATGAAAACAATTGCGGAGGGTGTGGAATATAAGCCACAGGCGGAAATTTTGAAAGAAATGGGTTGTGATTACATTCAAGGTTATCTTTATGGCAAGCCGATGCCGCCCGAAGAATTTCAGAAAAGACTGGAAGCAAATACTTAAAAAATAAATGATAAATTAATTCATTCTGATGGAAAAATTGAGAAAACAGAATATAATGGAAAGTTTAGAAAGGATTAAATTAAATATAATATGAAACATACACTCTTTATTCCAACAGCTCATGAAACTATAAAAAATATAGATATTGATTTAATGAGTAAATATATCATAGATGATTTTGAAAACTATTGGTTTCATGATACCAGTGATGCTGCAATTCAATATTTTGAAGATGATAAACACATAGCTGATATGATAATAGGAACAAATATTAAATATGGAATATTTTTGCATTATATCAATGCTAAAGAAGAAAAATTATCATTATATGATGAGACAAAATTAAGTGAAGTTGTAGATGGTGCTAATTGTGACCTTGAAGTTTCTACTGGACTATTCTTACCAAAAGAATTAGCATGGGAAGTGATAAAGGAATTTTTAGAAACTGGTAAAGCCTCAGATAAAATTAGATGGATTTCACTAGATGATATACCTGAAAATGGAAATTATTTCTAAATTCCTCAGAAAGTGTATGTTCTAATAATTACATACCTCATCCGAGGCAGGATGCTGTATGTTTGTTTTGCCCGTGCCACAAAGAGCGAAAACCAAGCCGTTGGTATGGAGATTATGAAAGGAGAACGGATTAGGGGTAATCATTCCGCCTATGATAAGGGATTGCTGGGTGTCCTCTTTTTCCTGTAACCAGTCAAGATGTAACATGTGCAAAGTCAGTTTTGCAGACAACTCAGAAAGAACCGTAGGGCATACGGGGTTAGCTCGCTTATGCTGTCATCAATAGATGACTCGGACGAGAACCGACTGCTTGCTTTTGCAAGAGGAAGCCCCCGCCTCTTAGCGAGTGTAACGAGCGTAGGCGGGGGAGGATGTCACATCATTTGCACTACCTATTTCTTAGCGAATGAAGTGAGCGAAAGTGGGGATAGTTGACTCATAATTAATCCAGAATTACAGAGAGGAACAAAATTTATGAAAAAAACCAAATCAGCAATTACATTGCCGGATTACACACTCGGAGAGGAGATCTTCAATTCCATCTCGCACGGTGTTGGGGCATTATTAGCCATTGCAGGATGTGCCGTCCTAATTGTGTCCTGTGCCGTACACGGAAGCGGTGCAAAAGCGATTGTTTCGGCATCTGTTTTTGGTGCATCCCTGATTATTTTATACACTATGTCAACACTGTATCATGCATTGACAAATCCAACAGCAAAGAGAGTATTCCGGGTATTTGATCATGATACGATATTTTTATTGATTGCAGGAACTTATACGCCCTATGTCTTATGCTGTATGGAACCTATGTGGCTTGGATGGACAATTTTCGGCTGTATCTGGGGTGCGGCTGTCCTGGGGATTGTATTTTCTTCCGTGAATCTGGAGAAATTCAGTAAGTTTTCTACTATCTGCTATGTTCTCATGGGATGGGGGATTATCCTGGCAATTAAGCCATTATATCTAGCATTGTCGAAATTCAGCCTGATTATGTTGATTGTCGGCGGCTTGTGCTATTCTCTGGGTGTGATTTTCTACAAAAAGCATAAAATCCGGTATTTCCATTCTATCTGGCATTTATTTGTCATTGCGGGGAGTATTCTGCATTATTTCTCTGTACTCTATGCAATCGGTATAAAATAGCAGCAAAAATTCCCCTGTCTCTAAAGGCGGGGGATGTGTTATATTATTATTAAGAGATTAAAGTATAGGAGAGTTCTATATGAAGAAACGAACAAGAGTTATTTTCATAATTTTGATTTGTGTGATACTTCTCGTTCCTATTCCTACTTGGTATAAAGACGGCGGTACAGTTGAGTATACGGCTATTACATATTCCATAACAAAACAACATAGTCTTTCTTCGCAAGGTAGAGGTTGTAATGTAGGAACTCGGGTAAGAATACTATTTTGGACAGTATATGACGATGTGAAATATGATCCAAATGCCTGAAATAACATCAACCGCAATCCCATCGACTTTAGACGGTGGGTTAAGGTTGACAGAAGCACTTGACAAAAATAAGTATTTATGATATCATTAAAAAAAGGTTTTCAAAAGCTGTTCGTAAAATATGTGTATTGAATCCAGGCTTTTCTCCTGAAGATGATAAGAATGAAATAAATTAAGAAAGGATCTTGTTTTATGCGTAGATTGGATGGATTTCTGCACGGAGTGAATCTCGGTGGCTGGCTTTCTCAGACAGACGATACTTCCCCCGAGCATTACAGAAATTTTATCACAGAATCGGATCTTATCTATATTGCTTCTCTCGGACGAGAGTTCCTATATGATCCTGGAAGAAGAAGACGGCTCCGTCCGGCAGGAGGGGTATACTTATCTGGATCACTGTCTGGAATGGTGCAGGAAATATCATCTGCATATGATCATTGACTTGCACGAGACATTTGGCTATTCGTTTGATCCGCTGGACAAGACTGACAAAACGGTTTTTTTCCATGATGCAATACGACAGGAGCGGTTTTATTCCCTCTGGAAGACAATTGCTTCCCGCTATGGTGGATATCCTGATAGTATCGCTTTTGAATTGCTCAATGAGATTGTAGAGCCGTCCGTTGCGGAAGACTGGAATCGGATTGCATTGAAAACGATCCGTGAAATCCGTGCCATTGCACCAGATTCCTGGATTATCTTCGGCGGTACCAGGTATAACAGTGTTCTCAGCGTTCCAGAACTCCCGGATTTGGAGGATGAGAAAGTTGCTTATACGTTCCATAGTTATGAACCAATTATTTTTACACATCAGGGTGCTTACTGGGTGGACAATATGCGGGCGGATTTCCGGATCAGATACCCGGAAAGTATTGTAGAATATCGTACACAGAGCAGACGGCTTTCCCTACAGCTTGCCGGGGTGATTTACCGGGAAGATCTCACAGAGATGACAAGCCGTTTCTTTGAGACACTGTTCCTGCCTGCCCTGAAAATTGCGGAAGAACGCAATATTCCTCTTTACTGCGGAGAATATGGCGTAATTGATTTGGCGGACGACAGTTCCAAAATCAACTGGACTGCCGATATCTGTTCCATATTTGACAAATACCAGATCGGACGTGCTTACTGGAATTACAAAGAAAAAGATTTCGGGATCATCAATATCCAGGACGAAAAGATCCGGAAACAGCTGGCTGAAAAATTATAATAAAATTTATTTAATCATACTGGAGGTTTTTATTTATGAAAAAAAGAATTGGCATTCTCACAAGCGGTGGTGACTGCCCCGGACTCAATGCGACAATTAGAGGTGTTGTCAAAGCGTGTTATGAGCGTTTTGGAGAAGACAATGTCCAGATCGTGGGCATTTCCAATGGTTACTACGGTTTGATCCATGGGCTTTGCAGAGATATGCAGCCGTCGGAATTTTCTGGCATTCTCACGCAAGGCGGTACAATTTTAGGTACAAAACGCCAGCCATTCAAGATGATGACTGTTATTGGTGATGATAATATCAATAAAGTGGAGAACATGGTGCAGACTTACAAGAAGCAGAAATTAGACTGTCTGCTGACACTTGGCGGCAACGGTACACACAAGACATCCAAATTACTGGCTGATGAGGGATTGAATGTGATTGGTTTGCCCAAAACAATTGATAATGATCTTTACGGAACGGATGTCACATTCGGATTCCATACAGCTGTGGATATTGCGACAGATGCACTTGATAGACTGCATACTACGGCGGCAAGCCATTCCCGGATTATGGTCTGCGAAATCATGGGTAACCGGGCAGGGTGGCTCACACTCTATGCAGGGATTGCAGGTGGTGCAGATATTATTTTACTGCCGGAGATTCCCTATGATATGGATAAAATCTGTGATGCTGTTGTCAAGAGAGCGCAGAAAGGCAAGACGTTCTCCATCCTGGCAGTTGCCGAAGGTGTGAATGATCTGAAAATTGCGAAACTCAAAAAGAAAGAACGTGAGAAATTCCACGCAGAAAACGGCAACGACACAAATCGGATTGCCGCACAGATTGAGAAGAATACTGGAATTGAGGCAAGAGTCTGTGTTCCCGGTCATATGCTCCGTGGCGGTTCTCCGAGTGCCTATGACAGAATGCTTGCGACACAGTTCGGTGTCCATGCGGCGAAACTGATCGCAGAGGGAAAATTCGGACGTACGGTTGCATCTGTGGATGGCAAGATCACGGCAAATAAGCTGGAAGACATTGCTGGCAAGAAAAAGCTTGTTGATCCTAAGGGACAGCAGGTACAGACTGCCCGTGATCTGGGAATTTCATTTGGTGATTGATTTTGAATTTAAAAAACTTCCCTGTCTCTGCGTTTTTTCACAAAGGCAGGGATTTCTTTTACTGGAAAGCGGGGATTTTATGTCACTTTTTTTGTTACAGGATGAAAAACAAAATCTATTCCAGACGGACGCAAAAGCACTGATCTGTTTCGGATGTAGTCCGTATTTCTTGGAAGACTATGGCTATGATTGTATCTTTTATGGGAAATATTTCTTGATTTTTAAAAAGGAAGACACTACTTATTCCGGCGGAATGAACGAGGGCTTAATCCAGCATGAAAATTTATTGAATTTCCCTGATTACAGGGATTTTCAATATGTGATCTGCACAGATGCGGATGATATAAAATCTGCCAGTGAAGAGAATCCAGCTACATTGTTTGAGTATCTGGCAGAAGCTTTTTTCTGTGCAAGAGACTTGAATCTCCAGAAACTGGTGATTACATTTCCGTTTCTGACACCGCAGTTATGTGACGTAACACAGGAATCTGCCCTACAGGAAGTCCGGAAAATGCTACACTATTTTCAGCAAAAAAAGAGTTATCAGCCGGATGTGTATTTTACAAGGCTTTATCAGGATAAACATGATCTGATGGGAGATTTCAGCAGGAACAGGAGAAAAACACGCCATTGGATCTATCGAGGACTTCGGAATCAGCAATATAATTCCAAAACACTTTCAGAAAAGGCACTTGTGCCGGAAATCCTGATTCAGAATTTGTTGCAGCAAAAAGATATTCTGGTGGATTTTCACAGTATGGTAGCAATTGCTGCTGTTTTGGAATTTTCACAAGAAGAACGCTTTGAGTTTCTGCACGATGCTGGTTATTTTTATCCGACAACAAGGGAAGACTTCATCATAGAATATTATCTGAACAATTTTCAACAAAGCATTCCAATACTAGATCTCATACTGAAATATTATAATCCGGCATGGGGTTTCAATGATGCTTCTAGTTATACAGAAAAATGTTGGAAGGAACTTGCAAAGATTTATCTGGCTTCCCTCAGTGGTGGAGATTTTGAGAAAAGGATACAAAAAGAAATGCAGAATCTGCTGAATATAGTGGAGCAGCATACAGAAGAAGTAAAAATAAATTCTCAAAAGATCGCAGAAAATGTAATTCTTTTGAATCAATCTTTTGATGAATTACTAGTGCATACCGGGGATCAGATAGATCTGGTTGAAGCAAGTCACCAAGAGTTAAAGAAAGCATATGAGTATAATCGGGAAATGATAGAAGAGCTTGAGAAAGCATATGAGCGTACTCTGGAAAAGCAAAAAGAGCTTGAGAAAAAATATGAGTTGCTAAAGCCTGAATGGGGACGCTTTGTAGACTATCTGAAAAAATACAGAGCAGAAGGAAATTCTTATAGTAAGCTTGCAAAAGAAATCACGCTTGCTAAGAGCCGGATCAGTGTATTTGTCAATAGTGAGAAACATGTCACAATGACAAAAGATACAGCAATTGCTGCTGTTTTGGAATTTTCACAAGAAGAACGCTTTGAGTTTCTGCACGATGCTGGTTATTTTTATCCGACAACAAGGGAAGACTTCATCATAGAATATTATCTGAACAATTTTCAACAAAGCATTCCAATACTAGATCTCATACTGAAATATTATAATCCGGCATGGGGTTTCAATGATGCTTCTAGTTATACAGAAAAATGTTGGAAGGAACTTGCAAAGATTTATCTGGCTTCCCTCAGTGGTGGAGATTTTGAGAAAAGGATACAAAAAGAAATGCAGAATCTGCTGAATATAGTGGAGCAGCATACAGAAGAAGTAAAAATAAATTCTCAAAAGATCGCAGAAAATGTAATTCTTTTGAATCAATCTTTTGATGAATTACTAGTGCATACCGGGGATCAGATAGATCTGGTTGAAGCAAGTCACCAAGAGTTAAAGAAAGCATATGAGTATAATCGGGAAATGATAGAAGAGCTTGAGAAAGCATATGAGCGTACTCTGGAAAAGCAAAAAGAGCTTGAGAAAAAATATGAGTTGCTAAAGCCTGAATGGGGACGCTTTGTAGACTATCTGAAAAAATACAGAGCAGAAGGAAATTCTTATAGTAAGCTTGCAAAAGAAATCACGCTTGCTAAGAGCCGGATCAGTGTATTTGTCAATAGTGAGAAACATGTCACAATGACAAAAGATACAGCAATTGCAATAGCGGTTGGTATTAAATTGCCACAGGGTAAACGGATTGATTGTATCCGTTGTGCTGGACATTCTTATCCAGTGTCAGAAAGGGATTTCCAGATTGAAGAATTATTGCAGGGTGGCATCAAAACAGTGGGGGATCTAAATGATGCTTTGGATGATATCAATCCCGACTGGATTCTCACTGGAACTCGTACTCTCGTCTCAAAGAAAGACAAAGAAGAAGATGCCGCAAATATATCTTATCGTATCTGATTTTCTGCTTTTTCTGCAATGGCATCACGCATTGTAAAGATCACTTCCTGCATCAGTCTTGCCGGAGACTGCCCGGAGATCAGTTTCACACCGATATAGGATTTTCCTGTGCAGAAAAACAAAATTCTTCTGCCGTATTTCTGAGATAATGCCGTGATCTGTTCCGGTTCAGGAGATTCTGTGTAGAATTGCAGGCTGGCATTTCTCTGTGTGATTTCAGTGATTCCCATGGCAGCGGCGGAATTTCGGAGCAGGGAAATCTTGATCAGGCTTGTGATTGCTGTCGGCGGTTCACCGTAGCGATCAATTAATTCATCAATCAGTTCTGATTCGTCATGCTCATCATGGACAACTGCAATTTTCCGGTACATGTCAATTCTGGCTGTATTGCTTTGTATATATTCTTCCGGAATATATGCTTCCATTTGAATATCAATCATGCAGGAAGATAATTTCGGGAGCTTTTCGCCTTTGATGTTTGCGATCTCTTCGTTGAGCATCTGCATGTACATGTCATAGCCGACTGTTTCCATGTGTCCGTGCTGGCGACCGCCAAGAATGCTCCCTGCACCACGGATTTCCAGATCACGCATTGCAATCCGGAATCCCGATCCGAACTGTGTAAATTCACGCATGGCTTCCAGTCTCCGGGATGCGATTTCTGACAGGACTTTGTTGCGCTGGAATAGGAAGTATGCATAGGCTCTCCGGTTGGAGCGTCCGACTCTTCCACGGAGCTGATAGAGCTGACTCAGTCCGAAATTGTCGGAATCTTCGATAATCAGGGTGTTGACATTGGCAACGTCAACACCTGTTTCTATGATCGTGGTGCAGACAAGAATATCAATTTCGCAGTCCAGGACTTTCTGCCAGATGTCTGATATTTCCGATTCGGATAATCTGCCGTGTGCAGTGGCAATTCTGGCATCCGGAAACAGATTCTGGATTTTTGCCGCACAGTTCGGGATCGTATCAATCCGGTTGTGAATATAATACACCTGACCGCCACGCTTTAATTCTCTGGAGATCGCCTGTGTGATCAGGCTTTCCTGGTATTCTGTGACATAAGTCTGGACAGGGTATCTGTCCTGCGGTGGATCAGCCAGTACAGACATATCCCGGATGCCGGACAATGCCATATTGAGTGTTCTCGGAATAGGGGTTGCGGAAAGTGTGAGAACATCAATTCCGGCGAATATTTCCTTGAAGCGTTCTTTATGAGCAACACCGAAACGCTGTTCTTCGTCAATTACGGCAAGTCCCAGTGCATGAAATTTCACATCTTTCTGAACAATTCTGTGTGTGCCGATAATAATATCAATTTTGCCTTTTTCAAGATCTTCCAGAATTTTTTTCTGCTCTTTGGGTGTCCGGAATCTGGAAAGCATTTCAATCCGGACAGGCATTTGATCAAAACGCTGAACGGCTGTCCGGTAATGCTGTAATGCCAGAACAGTTGTCGGTGCGAGAATGGCACATTGTCTGTCACTCAGGACGCATTTCATAGCTGCACGGAATGCGACTTCTGTTTTCCCGAATCCTACATCACCACATAATAAACGATCCATTGGGCGGGAGCGTTCCATGTCCGCTTTGATTTCTTGGATGCTTTGGAGCTGATCCTCGGTTTCTGCATAAGGAAAACGCTCTTCAAAGTCATGTTGCATTTCATCATCCGGGTAGAATGCATAACCCTCACTTTTTTCACGTTTGGCATAAAGTTTCATGAGTTCTTCTGCCATATCCCGAACAGCTTTGCGGACATTGCTGCAA
>CAMWOX010000016.1 GCA_947175975.1 uncultured Ruminococcus sp. | reverse complement strand
CTTACAGACTGATTCAACTTATAAATTCATAAATAAATTTTAAGAAAAGACGATGATTTTGTGGCAAAAAAAGAAGAGCAGTATGTGAATATTTTGCTTAAGAACGAAGAAGAGAAAGAAAATGAGATTATTATTTCTTTCTCCGCGTTTTTTGTACAGTTGAAGCGATTTTTTATTTTCTGGTTGGTCGCTGCCGTGATTGTAGGGCTTTTAATTCCAACTGGTTCTGTGGTATTTGCAGCAGATGAGCATAAAAATCTGACAGCAGTTATTAGTTTTAACTATGATGGTGTTGAAAACGGTTATGCACCAGATGGCAGTAATTTTGATGTGCTGTCTTCATTGAAAAATCCATCTGTCATTGAATCCACACTAACCTCTATGAATGAATCTTTGGAATTGCTTGAAAGTGTTCGGCAGGGTATTTCTCTTAAAGGTTCGATTCCGGAGGATGCTGCGGATAAAATTACGATGTACAAAAATATTTATGAACAGGGGAATTTAGCCGCTGGTGAAAAAATGCTTGAGGTAAAATATTTCCCGACAAAGTATACAGTGACATTCAATTATGCTAAGACTGGTTTGAAAGCAGAAAAAGCAGTGGAGCTGTTCAATCTGCTTCTGGAAAAATATCACACGCATTTTCTGGAAACCTATGGATTTAATCAGGCACTGGGAAGTGCCGTGACAGCACTGGATTATACAACTTATGATTATGCACAGGCAGTGGATGTATTTTCTTCTACACTAGATATGCTGGAAGAATATATCCGTAATCTTTCTGCTGATGATGTGACAAGATTCCGGGCAAATTCTACTGGATATTCTTTTTCAGATCTTTCAGAATCTATTGATACAATCCAGCAAGTGGATCTTGATTTGATTTCTTCTTATATTACTGTCAATAATGTTACAAAAGATAAAAATACACTGATCGATTATTATAATTATAGAATTGAAAATCTGACCCGTCAGAAAACGGTTGCTGAGGAATCTCTTGCAGAACTGAATGCTTCCATTGCACAGTATGAAAAGAATACAATTATTATCTATGGTGAAAATCAGGATACTTCTGAGTATGCACAGGCTTCTGCGACCTATGATGAGATGTTCAAACGCAAGATTGATGCACAGAAGACAGTTTCTACTCGTACACAGCAAATTAATGAATTGCAGACGAGGGTTAATGCACTGAAAGGTAAGACGACTGCTTCCAAGGACAAAGTGGAAAAAGTAGAGGCAGATCTGGCTGCTTTAAACGAAAAGGTCAATAATCTGCTGAACGAAACCAATCTGACAGCAAATGAGTATTATGAGACTGTGTATCTGGCGAATGCCTACAACGTTCTTGTGCCGGCAAGTACTTCTGCATTGCGTACTACAAAAAGTGTCATTAATTCTTCAATGGAAACACTGTTGATCGCCGAGGCATTACTTGCTGTTGTTTATCTGGCAGTTTCATTTGTGTTATCCATAATTTATGAGAACAGAGCAAGAAAAGAAGCTTTGGAAATTGTAGAACATGCAGAAAATGCTGAGAAAAAGTCGGATACAGAAATCAAAGAAGATTTGCACCAGGAAGAAACAGAAGAGATTCATATTCCATCTATAAATGATGTGGAATAAGCAGAAATGCAGAGCTGATGAGAAGCTCTGCATTTTTTATTGGATGTTAATTTTTTGTGAATTTCTTGAAAACAACTTGTTTTTGTCTGGAAATTATGTTATACTAAAATCAGGGAATAAGATCATGCAAATTTTGAATAATCTATTTTAATTTGGTGCTTTTTAGTGGCAACAGTAATAGAAAGGGTTGGTGATAGTTATGTTGAAGAAATTGACAGCAATGCTCAGCAGTATCGTGTTGGGGACGCTCTGCGTGAGTGGGTTGAATATGCCGGCTGATGCAGACTGGTGGAATGATTCCACTTATGTGGTTGGTGCTGACAATGTGATCTATGCAACAGGTGACAATATGATTCTAGCAGAGTATGAAGCACCTGCTGGTGAATTTCATTGCAGTGGTCTTTTACAGCAGGCTGTTGCTGAAAATCCGGATATGGAATTTGCAGTTCAGATTGATGAAGATAGTTTTGATTACGATGTTTATGAAAAGCAGTTTTGCAATGAAACACTGCTTGATGGTGTGACCTATACAGACATCAAAGAAAGTTTATATGACAAGGGATGGATCAACTGGACAGACGATGACAGAGAATTGATGCACAAAATTGATGTTGAAGCAGGTGCCTATGCGAGAGAAAAGTGTGCGGAAAGTCGCAGACTTGAATTAGAAATGCTGCAAGAAAATGGCGTTGAATTGATCATGAAAGGTGATTATCTGGATTACATGATTGTTACAGCAGAACAGTTACAGGAATTACCAATGAATCAGGAAATTGGCTACAAGGCAAGCCTTGCTATGCCATCCACAGGTGATGTTACTATGGATGCTGAAACGGATATTGTGGATGTCATCACGATCAACAGAGTGGTTGTTGGTGTTGAACAAGTGCTCGATGTACAGCGTATGGCTGGAGATATTAATCAGAACGGTGTTTTGGATCTATCTGATTCTCTCTCGATTCTGCAATATACAGTTGGTTTGGTGGATGATTTGAATGCATAAGGCAGTCAATACAAAATCCCTGCTGAAAAGCAGGGATTTTTTGCGTGTGTTGGGAGTTACTCTTAAGATTCTGAATTTCTATATGATTAACCAAATAATTTTAGTAAATCCTCCGTGAGTTTTTCAGAGCAGTTATCCGCATAAATTTTTCCCATGTCCTGTGACGGCGGGATTAATCCGTTATAATCAGAATAAATTCTTGTCAGAAGTATGGCAGAACCTTGTGCATCCTGTGCAGTGACTGTGACAAGATGATATAATAGGTTCTTATCTTTGTCATAGTGGAGTTCCGAGAAATAACATTCACTGATATAATAGCCCTGCTGGTAAAATTCCAGGAAATTTTTTTCAAGATTTTCTCTGTATTCTGGTGCAAAGCGGAATGTTGCAACATGTGAGATAGTTTTCTGCCTTTTTTCATTATTTTGTACTCCCTTTGCTTTGAGTACTGTTGCTGTAAATTCTTCTGGCATATCTTTCTGACAACATACATAACGCAGACAATTCCGGAAAGCAATTTCTTCTTTGGAACTCTCCTCATCGGTAGAAAGATACCCTGAATTGACAATAAATTTCCCGTCCAGATTACGCATCAGACAGAGATTCATTTTTTGACCGTCCTGATAGATCACTGTAACGACAGAAACCGGAACAACTTCTGGTATGACATTGGTTATCTGATAGCAAGTAATTGTTTTTATAGTTTCTACACTGGTATTTCCAAAAGCAGCCTGATAGGTTTTTTCCAGATCTTTTTTTGATTTTTCCAGAAATTCCTGTTGAAAAGTGTTATCATAGAGCGCAAAATCAAAATTTACAGAAACAGTCTGTAAATATTTCTCAAAGTCACCAACTGCAATAGCTTTGACAATTTCTTTAATTTCCATGTTCTGACAGATTGTTTCAAAGCTTTGGAATCCCGGTTCTTTGGTAATCTGTCCATAGGAAAGATAGCCGATTCCTAATAATAACGCACTGGATAGAATGCTCAGAGAAATAATCTGAAACAGATTCCGGCGAAATTTTTTTTGAATCCTGAGAAAAGATTTTTTTTCATCCGGGACGGCATCCGGGACAATTTTCGGGATTGGCATTTGTACAAAGAGCTTTCGGCAGTTTTCGCATGTTGCAAGATGTTCTTTCATGAAGTCCTGACTTTCCGGACTGCACAGCTTTTCGCTGTACAGAGGCATTAAATCTTCTGCAATCTTGCAATTTAAATCATTCTTACTCATAAAATATCCTCCTCCTGTAATAATTTGATCAATTTTTTCTTAGCCCTGTAAAACATCACTCCTGCCCAGTTTTCACTTTGATTAAAAATCGCACCAATGTCTTTATATTTCAATTCTGCGAACACTTTCAGCATGAAAATTTCCCGGTATGGTTCTTCAAGACAATGCAGAACTTTATGAATTTGTAAAGCTTGTTGTGTGTCATAAATCTGCTGTTCAAAATGATTCTGCTGGGCATATTCCGGCAGGATTTCTAGGGAAATATTTTTTGTTTCTGCTTTTTTCAGATGATCAAAATAAATATGTTTTGCAATGGTACAGAGCCATGTTTTCATAGAACATTCGCCTTTGAATTGATTAATTGAAATAACAGCTTTCAGCATGGTATCTTGTAAAATATCCATTGCAAGATGTTCATTCCGGCACATTTGCAGAATAAAATAATATAATTCTGGTGCATAAGTCTGATAAATCTGTTCAAAATCCTGCTCCATAAAATTCCCCCTTTTATAGATTTAGACGATCAGAAATTCAATCTTTTACAAGCTTTTAAAAAATTTCTGATAAAAAAACTGATGCAGAACTGAACTGCACCAGTTTTTTAAGTATTTATTACCAAGAAAATGAAATTTCACTACCAGTTGCTTTTTTGGTCACATAGATCTTGGAGTCAATCCGGCTGATCAGGGATTCTACATGAGAAATTACGCCGATCAGACGTTTTCCGTCCGCTAGTTTTCCCAGTAATTCTACAGCTTGATTCAGAGATGTTTCATCCAATGAGCCGAACCCCTCGTCAATGAACATGGCATCAATCTGGATTCCGCTGCTTCTTTCCTGAATAATATCGGATAAGCCCAGTGCTAATGATAATGCCAGCATGAATGATTCACCACCGGAAAGTGTACTTACATCACGCCATTGGTTTGTGGCAAGATCAAGAATTTCCAGCTCCAAACCGGATTGTGAGATATTATTTTTTGCTGTTTCCCGACAGCGAAGATCAAATTTCTGGTTTGTCAGAATGGCAAGACGTTGTCTTGCCTGTAAGATCACACGCCGGAAATAATACTGTTGCACATAAGCTTCCAGCTTGAATTTGGCTTGTCCTGAGCCTTTTGTGCCACTGGTAGTTCTGTATAATTCTTCATAATCCTGCAACTGCTGATAAATTTTGTGATAGTCTTCTATCATTGCAGGAAGTTTCTGTGCAGTACTTTCATTGGCATTGTGTACCAGACAGATATTCCGGTATTCAGATTCCAATTCAGAATATAGCTGATCTTTTTGGGATTTTTGTATTTTAAGATTTTCTGTATTAATAAATTCCATTCCAGCAGTTTCTTTCCGGAGTTTTTCGATCAGTGCTTGTAATTTCTGTGTGCGGGATTGGAAATTCTGGATTTCCTGTTCCAGTTTCCGGATTTCTCCGGAACTCAGTTTTGCATTCTGATAGTCTTCCGGATTCTGAAATTGATAATCCTGTAGTGCTTTCTGGAAATCCTGTTCACAGCCGTACAGATCCTGTTCCAATCCGGCGATTTGTTTTTTTGTTTCCTGGAGCTGAGCAGCAGAACGGTCACACTGTGATTTTGTCTGATTGAATGCTTTCTGTGCAGAAGTTTGTTCCTGCTGTAACTGCTGGATTTTCCGGCGGCAGACTGTCAGCTCCTGTAAGAGAATCTGTTCACTGTGTTGTTCTAACAATGGATTTTCTTTCCGGAGTGTTTCCAGTCGGGAGCTGTATTCTGCACAGGTCTGTGCAGCTTGATTCAGATTTTTTTCTGCATCATCACGGGATTTCTGTGCTTTGTCAAGCTGATTCTTGGAGGGTGTGTGCTGATGTCTGACAGCCGGGGCAGGATGTTCCTGTGAACCGCAGACAGGACAGGACATTCCGGGTTGGAGTGTCTCAGCAAGCAGTCCGGCTTGTCCGAGACAGAAATCCTGAAAGATCCGGGTATAATTCCGGCTTTCTGTTTCATACTGGAAACTAAGCTGTTTCACAAGTGCGGAATATTTCTGTTCATTGGATTCTGCCTCCCGGAGTTCCTGATATTTCGGGAGTGTTTGGTTCAGTTCAAATTCTCTCTGGATCAGTGCAGGAATTTCCTCAGCATTCTGATTTGCAGTCATTAAATTTTTTTCTGCCTCCCGGAATGCTGTTTCCTGTGAGAGAAGACTGCTCTGCAAGGCATTCTGATTCTGTTTCTGGAGACTTAAATTTCTCTCTGTTTGCAACAGAATTTTTTCAATACCAGAAATCTGCAAGGCATCCTGTGCTTTCCGGATCTGTGTTTGTTGATTTTGCATATCAGGTGCATGTGTCTGTAATTCCTGCAATGTCTGCTGATAGCGTGAGAGTTCCTGTAATTTCTGATTATTTTGTTCTGCCTGTGTGAGATTCCGGATCAAGGATTCTTGTTCGTCCCGGCAGATTTTTTTTCGGATTTCCAGATCTGCAATGACTTTCTGGTCATAAAGATTCTGTTGCTGGAGTGCATTAAGATACATGTCAGCACAGACAGCGTTTTTCGGGACATCCGGCTGAAAATCGGGTCGGAATTGCAGGGAATCCAAAGCGGCAGTAATTTTTCCCTGGCAGGAGTCGGACTGATCTTTCAGAATATTGTAGTGTTCTTGTAATTTCGCTTCAAAATCACTGTAAATTTTTGTATCGAATAGTTTCCGGAACAGGGACATTCTGGTTTTGGTATCCGCATTGACAATCTGCTGAAATTCTCCCTGTGCAATCATGACTGTCTGATTAAATTCTCCCTGTGTGATACGAAGCATTTCCTGAATTTTGCTGTTGACACGGGTAGTTCCCTCTTCTATCAGACAGTAGTTGTTAAGCTGTTTCAGATAGAGAAATGCTTTTGTAGTTGGATTTTTTCCGGATTCTGAAAATGATAGAATACGTTTGACCAGAAAAATCTGATCTTGATGCAGAAATTTCAGGTTTACTGCGGATTTTTCCTGAATAGATACAAAATCAGAATGCATTTCTTTTTTGCCACGGCGTTTTGCATTACAAGTTTCGCCATAAAGCGCAAAAGAAATGGCATCAAAAATTGTTGTCTTGCCAGAACCGTTGCTGCCAGTGATCAGAAATACACCGTCCCGGCTGATTTCTTCAAAGTCAATGACAGTTTTTTGGGCGAATGTTCCGAATGCGGACATAGTTAATTTCAAAGGTTTCATAAAATTTTAGCATTCCACCTCCTGTAATTCTTCAAATACAGAACGAACGATTTCGAGTTGTCTTTCTGAGGGTTTCCGGGAATTATTCTGCGTCTGGTAGAACATGCTGAACATGTCCACAGGTGATTTCTGTTCAATCATTTCCGAGCCGGTGACAATCTGGTCTGTTTTTAACTTAGAATTTTCAATCCGGAACTGGAGCATTCTGGGGAACTGATCCCGGAGAATCGCCCTTGCATCCGGAACAGGATTTTCATCTGTCAGAATGACTTTGACATAATCCAGTGTCCGGGGCATTGCATACAGCTCCTGGAAATTGCCTCTGACAGTTCTTACATCATGGGGGAGCTGAATGGGAACAGTATGGATCTGGATATGCTGCTTGTCCTGAATTTCCAGAACAGTAAAGCTTTTTTTCTGGTGTTCTTCTGATAGGGAATATTTCAGCGGCGAGCCTGCGTACCGGATGGTTTCTCTGCCGCATTTCTGCGGTTGATGCAGATGTCCGAGTGCGACGTAGTCAAACTGATCAAATACAGAATGATTGATATTATCCAGACCGCCTACGGAAAATTCTTCTTCGCTTTTGATACCGCCTGTAATATACTGGTGTGCAACCAGGATATTCATTTTCTGGTCTGAAATTTCAGAGTGTTTCAGAACAGTTTCCACAGCATCCTGATAAGAATGAATTGTTTCCTCTTTGTAGAGATTCCGGACTTTTGCAGGTGTCACAAATGGCAGTAAATAAATCTGGATTTCGTCATCCGGATCACTGACCGCCTGGAGTGTCCCATTGAATTTTTCCGGGACGATTACCTGATTTCTGGTCAGTAATTTTCCCAGATAAGAAATTCTGCCGGATGCATCATGATTGCCGCTGATGATGTAAACTGGTTTTTGCATATTGCAGAGTTCTGTCAGAAATTCGTCAAACACTGCCATTGCTTCTGTACCTGGATTGGATTTGTCATAGACATCTCCTGCAATGAGAATCTCGTCACAGTCCTGTGCAACTGCAAGAGCCTGTTTTAAGATTGATTTCTGATCTTCCAGCAATGCATAATCACCTAATTTTTTCCCAATATGTAAATCAGCAAGATGAAGAAATTTCTTTGTCATAGATTCTTACCAATTACTTTACGATTGATTTCAGTTCAGAAATCAGTGCCAGATCTTCCTGTGATAATCTTAGATTTGTGACAGTTTTTCTGCCGTCCGCAGAAGTGACACTGATTTCAATCAGGCTGTCTTCTGTGACCTGCTGACCAGCATACTGGAAAAACTGGATGAATTTGGGATGTCTCTGCTGAAACTGTTCGAGCAGGGGCTTGATTTTCATTAATTTCATTGGATTCATTGTAAAAAATACCTCATTTCTGAAAAAATTTTAAAATTTGGAAACCCAGTTTTAGTATAGCATAGATTCTGGAAAAAATCAAGAGGATTTCCCAATTTTGAAATTTATCTATTTTGCATAAAATTTTAAAAAATATTTGACATTTTTGCTGAATACTGTCAGCTGGACTTGACTTGCTTCTGCAATTGTGTTATAATTATGAAAATAATTTTTCTAAATTTTAAATTTTTTTTGAATTTTTGTTGAAGATTTTTGAAAAGTAAGACTGGAGGGAATTTTTATGAATGAGAAAAGAAAGAAAAAATTAGATGAGCTGTTCCAGATTTTTTCACTTGTTGCTGAAAATAGTTATGTGTATCTTTGTGATATGCAAGAAGATTATTCCCGATGGTCAAAAAATGCTGTGGATTTTTTCGGTCTGCCGTCAGAATATATGTGCCATGCGGGAGAAATCTGGGAGGAATATATTCATCCGGATGACCGGGAAAGTTATCATCAAAGCATTGAGACTATCTTTTCCGGTAAAGATTCTGATCATGATATGCAGTATCGTGCAAAAGCCCGTGACGGCAGTTATGCTGTGTGTACCTGCCGGGGGGTTGTGATCTGTGATGACGACGGCAAACCTGAATACTTCGGCGGTACGATCAAAAACCATGATGTGATCAGCTATATTGACAATATGACAGGTCTGAGAAGTTTATATGGCTTTTTTGATGATTTGAAAGCAATGTTCTGGAAACATGAAAAAAGCGTGATATTATTGGTTGGTGTCAACGGATTCTCAAATATTAATGATATTTACGGATACAGCTTTGGAAACAGTATTTTAAGAAAGCTTAGTAATTTATTAACAGAAAATTTCAGAAACTATGGTCAGATCTATCGTATGGACGGTACAAAATTCGCAGTAATCAGTTCGGATCTGACAATCGAAATGATGAGTGCCATGTACAAGCAGATCAAAGATCAGGTTGCACATGATTTCTATGCACAGGGTGAACATGTCAGTTTGTCGCTCAACGCTGGTATTGTGAATGTGGATAATTTTAATATCAGCAATGAGACAGTTTATTCCTGTCTGAAATATGCGTATTATAAATCCAAGAGCCGTCAGCTCGGCGAGCCTGTGATTTTCGTGGATGCATTAAGCAATACCAACCGGACGGCAATTGAGAAGCTTAATGTTGTCAGAAACAGCGTTTCCGAAAACTGCAAGGGATTTTATTTGTGCTATCAGCCGATTGTAGATGCCAGCACAGAAAAGCTCAAGGGTATGGAAGCCCTGATCCGTTGGAAGAACGAACATTATGGAATTGTTTCTCCGGTGCAGTTTATTCCGATTCTGGAACAAGATCCGATCTTTCCGGAACTCGGCAAATGGATTCTGAGACAAGCCATGGAAGACGGCAGGAGGATGCTTGAAAAATATCCGGATTTCATCATGAATGTGAATTTGTCCTATGCACAGTTAGGGCAGAAAAATTTTGCAGATACTGTTCTGGAGCTGCTCCGAGAAACAGGATTTCCGGCTAAGAATCTCTGTCTGGAAATCACAGAACGCTGCCGGCTGCTGGATATTAACTTATTGAAAGTCATGTTCCGGAAGTTCCGTGAACAAGGCATTCGGATTGCTCTGGATGATTTCGGCACAGGTTTCGCTTCTCTGGGGATTCTCCGGGAATTGCCAGTAGATATTATCAAAATCGACCGGGAATATGTTAAGAATGTGGAAAACAGCATGCCGGATCAGCACACGGTGAAATTCATTTCCGATCTTGCGGATGCATTCTCCGCAGAAGTGTGCGTAGAGGGTGTAGAAACAGCACAGATGCGGAATTTTCTGAAACGCTATGGAATCAGCAGTCTGCAGGGATATTTCTATTCCAAGCCGATCCCCATGGATCAGTTTATTAAAAAGTATGTTTCGGATGATTCCAATCCGGCACAATCTGCGTAATTCACGATCAGCTCCTGCCATGGCAGGAGTTTTTTTGCCTGGAAATTTTCTGAAATAATACTTGACAAATTGGCATAGATATGTTATAATGCTAGAGCGGCTGAAAATGAAAATGATTTTCATTTTCGAAATGTATTTTTGATGGGGGTTATGATTATGATGTTCAGAAGATTTCTCTCTTTCCTGGTTGTTGGTGCATTTCTCATGAGTGCGGCAGGATGCAGTGCTTCCCTGGAATCCCAGGCACAGGACGAAAAACTGGATATTATCTGCGTTTCTTTTGCAGAATATGACTGGACAAAAGAATTATTGGGCGATCATGTCAATGATGTGAATTTGATTTATTTACTGGAGAATGGCATGGATCTGCATAACTATCAGCCCAGTGCGAAAGATATGATTCAGATTTCCGGATGTGATTTGTTTATTTATACAGGCGGTGAATCAGAAAGCTGGGTAGATGATGTTCTCCGGACAGAGACACCGGATGCCGGAATGCATGTGATCCGGCTAATGGATGCTATACAGGATTCTGTGAAAACAGAAGAATATAAAGAGGGGATGCAGACATCGTATGATCCGGAAGAACTGGAATATGATGAGCATGTCTGGTTATCCGTCCGGAATGCGGAAAAAATCTGTGATGTGATCTGTGAAAATCTTTGTGAACTGGATTCTTCCCATGCACAGGATTATCAAAAGAATTTGGCAGATTACAATGCAGAACTAGATGCACTGGATCAGGATTTTATACAGGTGACAGAGCAGTCTTCTGTGAATACACTCATATTCGGTGACCGTTTCCCATTCCGGTATCTCACGGATGATTATGGAATTGATTACTATGCTGCATTTATGGGCTGTTCTTCTGATACAGAAGCAAGCTTTGAGACAATTGTATTCCTGGCTGAAAAGATGGATGAATTGCAGGCAGAGGCAATTTTCAAGATCGAAAATTCTGATGATTCCCTTGCAAGATCTGTTATTTCCAGTACCAAAAAGAAAGATCAGAAAATCCTGAGTTTAAATTCCATGCAGTCCGTGACGACACAGGATATTGCAAATGGTGCAGATTATGTGTCCATCATGCGTCAAAATCTGGATACGCTCCGTGAGGTTCTGCATTAATTATGGGTATTCAATTGCAGTGCAAAGATACTGCACTGGGCTATGATGGCAGAGTCGTCCTGCAAGGTCTGAATTTTGTTGTCAGTGAGGGGGATTATCTCTGCATTCTGGGTGAAAACGGATCTGGTAAAAGTACACTCATGAAAACATTGCTGGGACTGCATACACCGAGCCGAGGAGAGATTCAATTCTGTGGGGATACCAGTCAGAAAGAAATCGGCTATCTGCCACAGCAAACGATTGTGCAGAGAGATTTTCCGGCATCTGTGCAGGAAATTGTGCTGTCCGGCTGCCTGAGCCGGTGCGGATTCCGTCCGTTCTATACAAAGCAGGAGAAACAGCTTGCCGGAGAGATCATGCAGAAATTAGGCATTATGGATCTGAACAAACGATGTTACCGGGAGCTATCCGGTGGTCAGCAGCAGAGAGTGTTATTGGCAAGGGCATTGTGTTCCGCCCGGAAGATGTTATTACTGGATGAACCTGTCACGGGATTAGATGCAAGGGCATCTCATGAAATGTATGAACTGATTGCAGACCTGAATCAGAACGATTCTGTGACGATTATCATGATTTCGCATGATATACAGGCATCTGTGAACTATGCGTCCCATATCCTGCATATCGGTGGCAGGCAGTTATTCTATGGCACAAAGCGGGAATATTTGCAAAGCAAAGTCGGACAGGCATTTCTTGAAATGGGAGGTGTGATGCATGACTGATTTGTGGAATACACTTGTGTATTATTTTCAGTTTCCGTTTGTGCAGTATGCAATGATTGTCGGATTATTGATCGCTTTATGTTCTTCGCTTCTGGGAGTAACGCTTGTGTTGAAGCGTTTTTCTTTTATTGGTGATGGTCTGTCACATGTGGCATTCGGAGCAATGGCGGTTTCGGCTTCTCTCAATGCTGTGATCACAATCGAGAATGATATGATCGTTGTTCTGCCTGTGACAGTACTTGCAGCCATTTTATTATTGCAGACAAGCCAGAATGCGAAAATTAAAGGCGATGCTATGATTGCAATGATCTCTGTAGGGTCTCTTGCACTTGGTTATCTGCTCATGAATCTGTTTTCAAATTCGCCCAATATTTCTGGGGATGTATGCAGTACTTTATTTGGAGCAACTTCTATTCTGACGTTGACACTTCCGGAAGTCTGGCTTTGTGTGATCATGGCTGTAATCGTGATTGCTGTATTCTTATTATTTTATCACAAGATCTTTGCAGTAACGTTTGATGAGAATTTTGCATCTGCAACAGGTGTGAATGCAAACGCTTATAATCTACTGATTGCTGTCATCACAGCATTTATTATTGTTCTGGCAATGAATCTGGTAGGATCATTGCTGATTTCAGCTTTAATTATTTTTCCGTCTTTGTCAGCAATGCGGATTTTCAAGAGTTTCCGGAGCGTGATTCTCTGCTCGGCAGTGATTTCTGTGATCTGTGCCGGAATGGGAATTATTTTAGCAATCCTGTTTTCTACACCTGTGGGTTCTACGATTGTGGCGGCGGATATAGCGGTATTTATATTATTTTCGATTCTGTCCGGGGTGTTGTCCCGGCATGAAAAAGCATGAAAATACATCCTCTGTTTCACGACAGGGGATTTATTTTATCAGGTAGAAATAAAAAATTAACAGTTTATCTATAAATTATTCATAAACAGACACAGAATGTATAGTATAATGAAATTATGCTGAATTTGCAGGAAAATGAGAGATACGGAGGATTTTATGGCAAAAAAAATCGGAAAAATTCATAAAAAATGGAAAAACAAGAATCCTGCACCTGAATTACAGGAGGATTTGATAGAAGATACAGAGAATCCGGAAACAGAAGATCTTACAGAAGAATTTGAAGTAGAACCTATTGAAATTCCCGATGTGTTCCCGGAAGAACTCTCGGAGGATATGGAAACGGATATTCCGGATGCACCTGAGCCAAAGCCTCAAAAAAAAGGGATTTTTTCGAAAATTCTGGGTTTCCTGAGAAATATTCTACTTGAAGAAGAAGAGAATGATTATGAAGATTTTAAGGACTCTGAAAATTCCGAAGATCCGGAAGAACTTGAAGAGTCTGAAAAGCCTGAAGTGGAATATTTCGAAGAAGAGCAGGAAGAATCTGTGCCGGAATTGTCAGAAGAGTTATCGGAAATTTTACCAGAAAATGTACAGGAAGAACAGGAACTCCCGCCGGAAATTGACCAGGATAGATTATTTCCGGATCTCGATGAATCCGAATTTGCAGAAATCGTACCGGAAGAACAGCTCCCCGATCCAGAATTTCTGGATGATATTGCAGATCTGCCAAATCCTGCGGATTTCGATGAATTGGATGCGTTGGAACAGTTGGATCTTCCAGAAGAATCTGATGAATTTATAGATGCACCGGAGACTATGCCGGATGGATTTGTTTCTGATCCGGAGCATATGGTTTTTATTCCGGATGAGATAGCTTTTTCCGAAGAAGTGTCCGATGCTGAAATACAGCCGGAAACAGAACCGGAAACAGAATCCAGGGCAGATCCGGAACCAGATGCAAAAAAGCCAAAAAGCCATATTCTAGGGAAATTGGTCGCCGTGCTTGCTACAGCCGCCTGCATTACCGGTGTTGTAATTGCATTCCGGAACGGCATGTTTGATGAGAAAGAAATTTATTATATGCCGGATCTTACAGGAGAAAATTATCTTACGTTCCAGAATGACTTACAGCTTGATTTCCAGATTGACCAGTCGGAATATTCTGCTTATGAAAAAGACAGGATCTATCACCAGGATATTCCAGTCGGAGAAGAAATTAAACCCGGTCAGACTGTGCATATTGCTGTTAGTCTTGGATTGGCAACAGAAATTATTCCAGATGTACGAAATTATCAGTTGGCTTATGCACAGAAGACACTTGAACAGGCAGGTTTCAAGACGGAGATTCAATATGAAATGAGCCAAGGCGGTACAGAACCTGGTAATGTTATCCGGACAGAACCGGCAATCGGACAGGAAATCACAATCGATCAGACAGTGATTCTATATATCAGTCAGGGAAGTGACAATCAGGTCGCTACTGTACCGGATGTTCTGGGCAAGTCCCTGGAAGAAGCCCGGATTCTTTGTGAGGAGGCGGGTCTCAGTGTGGAAGCTGTTGCTGTTCCATCATTAGAGCCTGAAAATGTGGTTGTCACACAGAGCCTGGAAGCCAATATACAGACGAATTTTGATACAATTATTGTATTGAGTTACAGTAATAGCGAACAGCCGGCCGGAACGATAAACTATCAGCTGGAGCTGCCTGCTTACGCCAATGGAAGATTTATTCTGGATTTTATTGACGAAGAGGGTACTGTGATTGCGACAAGTACATTTGTGGCAGGATTTTCCGCAGGGAGCGACATTCCTGTAACAGGTTACGGTGCACATGAAATCCGTGTTGTACTGAATAATGGTGCAACAACCAAGCAGGAAACAATTGGTGTCTATCATTTTGATTTTACAACAGGTAGTTACCAGATTATTTCCGAAGATGTACAAGCTGCATTTGAAGCTGTTGATGGCATCGGATGAACCTAATTCAGATTATAAGAAAGCAAGTTCTGCTAGATGATGGCAGGACTTGCTTGTTTTTTAATTTCTAGTTTTTGGTTTTCTCAAATAATTGTAAATTATATTCTTTTTCGACATAGGTAAGCATCCGGATTGCTCTGGAGCGTATGTTCTGCTGTCGGTGCTGTCTTGAATTTCGGAATAAATAGCTCATTGGCTGTCCGTTTGCATATTCATGATAGATATTGGCGGAATAATAATTTGTGGAAAATAGATAGATGATTTCCTGCTCTGTTTTTAGGTAAAAATTCATGCGATCCTGTTCCTGTGTGCAGGAAATTCTTGCGTTGCTGTTTTTTTTCATGGCGAAATCCTCCTTAGAAAAGACATAAATCTGATCAGAAATCAAAACCCATGGGAATATTGATTTCTACTGGTGCAAACTGGAAATTTATGTTGATTTTGGGAGTCAGTAGCAGGATATTTGTTATTTTGCTTGAAACCAAGAAAGATTATGCTTTGTTTTTTGTATAATTCCATGAATATTTTTGAAAAAAGCATATTTTATTGTAACATATTTTCGGGCATTTGTCAACAGGTTCACAAAAAATTAACAAATAGACGCTAGTCTAGTAAAATTTTTATTCTACATGTGAGTAAGATTGTAAGAAATGACAAAAAATGCTTGACAAAGTGTCAGAAATGTGATAAGATGATGATAGTAAGCATCCGAATCTATTTTTAGGAGGTATTTTATGGAAAAGATTATAGGCGGCGTAAAACGTGACTGCTATCCTCTGACACCTGCACAGATGGTACATATGTACACGCTCGGCATGAGTCCGACACATGAAATTGTCAACATCGGTACAGGTCAGTTTTTGCAGACAAAACTGAATCTTGCCGCTTTGCGGGAAGCTCTTAACAGGGCTGTGGAACGCTGTGAGTCTATGCGTCTCCGGATCTGGCAGGATCCCGAAACAGGGGAATTGTGGCAGTATGTCATGCCCTATGAGAATCGCTATTTTGAATATTATGATTTCTCAGAATGGACAGAAGAAAAGGCAACGGCAGTCCTCGAAAAATGGACTTCTCAGCCGTTTGATACTTACAGAGGCGAATTGTCCAGAATTGTGATTGTTTCCATGCCGAATGGATATAACGGCTATTATTTTAATGTGCATCATGCCTGCATGGATTCCTGTTCGGTGATTACGTTCACGAGGGATGTAATGGCACTGTATTGTCATCTAATGTATGATATGGCATATCCGAGTCCGATGACATCTTATATTGATTCTGTCAAGAAAGATCTGGAATATGAGGGAAGCAAACGGCAGGCTCGTGATATGGCATACTGGCATGACAAGCTTGCACAGCCTGAACCGATGTATACAGATTTTACAGGACTTGGCAGACTGCTGGAACTCCGGAGAGAAAACAACAATCCGGAACAGCGTTGGGGTAAGCTCTCTACGCCAGATGGTGCCGGCAATACGATCACTTATGATCTGAGTGCGGAATCCACGGATAAATTAATTGCGTTCTCTGAAAAATATGATATCCCGGTCGGTGCAATTATTCTGCATGCCATCCGGACAGTATTATCAAAATTCAATAATAATGAGCATGATATTACTATTCGGAATTTTATCAGCAGAAGATCCACTGTCCTGCATAAGAAATGCGGTGGTGTGAGGATGCACTGTCTACCGTTGAGAACAGTATTTGATCCGGCAAAGACAACCGTTCTGGAGTCCATGAGAATTATCAAGAAAGAACAGCAGGAGCAGTTCTTGCATGCAGATTATTCTACCATGAGATATTACTATGAAGAACGTGAGACTCGTGGTTATGATCCGGATGGAACATATCACAGCGTCAGCTTCACATACCAGAATGCGAGCATGAAATCGTTAGTGCCGTATCTGAGAAATATACCGTTCAAGAGCAGATGGTATACTAGTGGCAAGCAGCCGCAGCCGATGTATATTACGGCAATGCACCGTCCCGGTGATGGCGGTCTGACATTCTATTTTGGCTACCAGACAGCAGCAGCAACACCGGAAGAAATCGAGTTCTTGTATTATTTCGCAGGGAGAGTACTATTCCGGAGCATTGAAAATCCGGACAAGACTGTCCAGGAAATTATTGATATGACATAATCCAAGGGGGCTTTTAACAGTTAAAACAATGCTATCAAAACTTAGAAATAATAAAAAAATTTTATAAGAAAGTGAGGTGAAATCCGTTACTGAAACTTGACAAAATCAAATTTTTATGGTATACTATCCTTGGCAGGCTGTGGCAGTGGTGTAAGGCAAAGTGCGATAACCAAGCACATTTTTATTTTAGTACAGCAGAAATGCTGGAATCGCAGAAAAGACAAAAACACGTTATCTGCGATATGTACCCGTACGTTAGCGGGGAATTTACGCCTTCGGAGTGTCATACCAAACATGAGTAGATGATGACTTGTCATATCCAAAATGGACACGTGGAACAAGGAATGAAACATAAAAGTTGATTTATCACTTTTTATAAGT
>CAMWOX010000015.1 GCA_947175975.1 uncultured Ruminococcus sp. | reverse complement strand
GGCTATGCAGATTGCAGTTTCCTGGATGGCAATTATGCGGCATTCGGTGAGGTCACCCAGGGAATGGAAGTTGTTGACAGCTTTCTGGATGTTTCCAGATCCTACAACAGCAACGGAGAACTTGCTGTTCCGGATTCCCCGATCACAATGAAAGAAGTTACTATGATCGACCCTGATGAAAACGGCAATCCCCGTGTACAGATCATCATGGACACAATCCCAGTCGCTGAATAATAATAAAAGCACTGCGATCCCGGAAATCCCGGAATTGCAGTGCATTATTGTTATTTGCTGAATCTGCCCTCTTCGTCTTTGATCTGACTCCAGATATAACGCAGTAACCAGCCGTCAAATGTTGTGATTTTCGTGGAAGAACCTGCCATCATGATAGATGTACCATCATCCGGGAATCCTGCCGGCGGTGGTCCGGAGTTCGTGCCATTCTCACCATAGAAGTCCGTAATGCCGAAGCCGTGACCGATTTCATGCTCCAATACATGAATGTTCGTGCCGTCTAACATGTTAATATACGCATCATCAGACAGCCGCTGTCCCCAATCACCGCCTGCACCGCCGATTGCCGGGAATCCTTGTGTTGCCCAGATGTACATGTCAAATCGTTTGTCCAGTCCGCCTGGATATTCATAGCCGGATTCCGAAAAATGATCAAATCGGGATAATTCTGACGGCGCACTTGGCAGTTTATCCGGGATTGTCTCATAACCATTGCTTGTATCATACTGGCTGTCATAATCGGAAATCAGATTATCATAGACAATCTCATCTTCATGCAGATCCAGCAGACAGCTTTTGTCCAGGACTGCCCACCCGACAATCTTCACATCAATGTGATCATATTTCCAGCCGTCATAGCCTTTGAGATAATCATTCCACGCATTGACTGCATCACTTGCCAGTTTCTCAAACTGTTGTCTCTGTTCATAAGTAATTGTCTTGTAAGACTGCCATCTCACAACAAAATTCAGTGTTCCCTTGCCTGCGTCAATCTGATCGAAGATTGTATTTCTCCGGCTTGTAGAATTTTCATAGATACAGCGATTCTGCCAGATCCATTCCGCAGGTTCTTGATATTCTTCCGGCATATCTGCCAATGTAAGTTCTTCTACAGGATCTGGATCCGGATCAGGATCAATAGGCGGCAGAATCACATCAGCCACATCCGACCTAATCGTATTCGGAATCAGATCTACGCCCTTCTTCGGAAAACTGTCAGATCTGGTCAATAAAAATTCCTGTATCAGATTCAGATCCTGTGAATCAATCTCGCCGTCACCATTGACATCTGCACGGGATGCTTGCATAACATTCGCCTTTTTCCGGTCTTTGGCAATGATCTTTGCAAGCTGCATATCATAAATAGTAACTTTTCCATCACGATCCACATCGCCGACTCTTCCTCTGTAAGAAAGATCAATAATTTCCCATTCTGCGGAGTCCGCAAAATCCGTCTCATTCACCATAGAAACAGGTGCGCCGTCGGCATCCCTGACCGGTGCGGCAATCCAGCCCCCTGCGGTAATCCTGCACAAATTGGAATCTGGTGCTTGTTCGAGTGTATATTTCTGATAAGAATTAGAATCATCTTCCTGTGCGATCACCAGACCTCCGTCATCGCCTGTTGTCAGATACAGATCATTTGCAAGTCCCGATCGGATTGTATACACACCCGGCCATCCCTGAACCAGCACCCAAGTATTGTAATCTGCAACGCCGTCCGCACTGTAGGCACAAACGCCTTTATCATCTATTCCGCAGTTCCGGACAGTCAGATATTTTCCGGTTGCCGTATTCCGGAGCATGCATTCTCTCTCATCCAGATCCAAGGCTTCTGCCGGACGGCTTCCCAGATTGCAGACAGAAACCGATCCTAGTGCAATGAGCATAGCAAGCGGAATACTCAATTTTCTGAACATAAAAAATTCCTCCTTTTGTAATATAAAAATAATTTTTATCATTATAACACAGTTTTTTTGCATTGTCAATGATTTTTCAGGCATTCTGCCAGAATAACAGCTAAATTGTGTCGGATACATGAAACTTTGTGATATTTCTCTGAAAACCAACATGTTTCTATTGACAAGGCAGAATTTTCAGCGTATAATAAAATCATAGCAGGGGAATCCTACGACTGAGAGATCTCTCAGGATGTGAAAAAGCAATCATTTTCAAACTGTTATTTACTCTCTGAAAGGGGCGTTTCCATCATGTTTTTCCCTGAGTTATTCCGAAAAAACAGCTTTGATGATTTCTTTGACCGTGCGTTTCTGCCAATGCAGGGTGCGCAGAGCAGTCCCATGAAGACGGATGTCAAAGAAACAGAAACGAGCTATGAACTTGCCATTGACCTGCCGGGCATCCAGAAAGAAAATGTAAATGCAGAACTGCATGACGGCTGTCTGGTTGTGAGTGCTTCTACCACACAGAATCATGATAAGCAGGACGAAAAGGGCAATTATATCCGCCGTGAGCGATTCTCCGGATCATACAGCAGAAGCTTCTATGTAGGCGACGCTGTGAAAGAAGAGGACATTCAGGCGAAGTTCTCTGACGGTGTGCTGAATCTGGTGATTCCGAAAAAAGAAAACACCACACCGGAGAAGAAATATATCCCGATCAGCTAATAAATTTCTAATTTTTACTCTCCCGAAAGAATCCGCCTGTATGCAATCGCATACAGGCGGATTTCCGTTTTCACACTGTAATATCATCCAGGCTGTCAATCAAATGTACTAGATATTGCAGAACAAGCATACTATCCGCCAGATCAACGGAACCGCTGTGATTCACATCATAAGCTTTCCTCTGTTCCGGTGTCACGCTCTCTACACCGACAAACACCCGATTTCCCATAACAACATCCAGAATGGTGATTTCGTCATCCAGATCAATATCGCCCATCCGGATTTGTTTCTCTTCCGGCGGATCTGTCTGCTCTGGCGGATCAAAATCTCCCAGAGATTCAAATGTGAAGCCTTTCTCCTCCGCATACACCTGTGCCGTAGAATCTGCATAACCACGAATCAGCGTTTTTTCCGCTCTCGGGAATGTATAGTCATTCACAAATTCACAGAACGGATTCAAAATCGTAACCGTCAGATCCGCCGCCTTGCCCACTGCAATCAGGCGACTTTGTCCATCATAGACACTGCCTACGCTCCTGACAGACTCCGGCAATGTAATTTCCGTTAAATTCCGGCAAGCATAAAATGCATATCTGCCAATGTCCTGCAAACCATCCGGAAATGTAATAGAAACCAGATTCTCACATTTCACAAATGCATACGGTGCAACAGAGAGCGTACCCTCCCGAAGCGTGATTTCTGTCTGCTCCGGCATATCCCCCTTGTAGCAGTATGCTGTACTGCCGATGTAGAGCAGTCCATCTGGCTGCTGTGCAAACCAAGGTGTCTCTTCAAAAGCATTATGCCCGACAGTAGCAATACTATCCGGAATGCGGATCATTTCCAGATTTTCACATCCTGTAAATGCATCTCCATAAATTGTTGTGAGACCATCCGGCAGAATCAGACCCGTCAGCTCCTTACGATCTTTAAACAGATCCGGATCAAGAACCGTTGTGCCGTCCTGGATCACGATCAAAGAATCTTCGGGCATTTCACCCTTGTAAGCCCATGCATAGTTACCAGCATAGACAACGCCGTCCGGCTGCTCTTCATACCAAGGTGTGCTTGAAAAAGCATCAGATTGCACAGTTTTCAGGGAATCTGGGAACTGGATTGTTTTCAGCTCAGTACACAGGAAGAATGCACTATAACCAATTGTTTCTACTCCCTGCGGAATAATAACGGATTCCAGATTTTTCTGATTCTTGAATGCATATGGTGCAATATACTTCACATTCTCCGAAATTGTAAACGTTGTTTCGGGAATCGTACCTTTGTAGCAATACAGAATATGATTGAGATACACAGCACCGTCCGGCTGATTTTCCAACCATCCTGACCCCTCGAATACATCAATTCCAAGATAGGAAACACAATCCGGAATTTGAATTTCTGTAAGACTGGTACAATTCTGGAATGCGACTGTGTCAATTGTTTCTACGCTTTCCGGAATTGTGATACTTTTCAGGTTAGTACAGTTCCAGAATATGCCAGATGGAATTGCTTTCAGATTCTTTGGCAGTGTGACGCTCTCCAATGCAGAACAATCCTTGAAAACACGAGCACTCATGCTCTGGACACTATCCGGAATTGTGACTTCTTTCAGACTTGTACATCCCTGAAAACATTCCATTCCCATATTTGTAACGCTTTCAGGAATAGAAATACTTTTCAGACTGGTACAACCTTCAAATATGTTCGACACGAGTGTAGTCAGAGCAGCAGACAAATCGACTTCTTCCAGATTCACACAGTTCTGAAATGCACACTTGCCAATGGTAGTAATACTATTCGGCATCTGTACAGAAACCAAACTGGAACAATCCTGAAATGCATTGACACCAATGCTAGTGACTGGAACTCCATCAATCTCCTCCGGAATCACAAGATGTTCTGTGCCATCTTCCACACCGGAAATCCTGAGAGAATAAACAGCAATTGTATTGCCCTCACTGTTTACTTGATTGATTTTACTTTTTATATATTTCAGATTTCCATAAGTAGACTCCGTCTCTTCAGCATCCGAAGCAACCACAACCGCCCCATCGGCATGTGCCGAGATCTGGACAGCTCCTGCCTGGAATGTACAAGTCAATGCAAGCAATACAGTCAATAATTTTCTTAATTTCATACGCTTTCTCCTATTCTATTCTTAAAATCTATCACAGCTCCAGACTGTCAATCAGATGCACAAGATACTGCAAGACAAGCATACTGTCTGCCAGATCTACTGAACCGCTGTGATTGACATCATAGGCTTTCTGCTGTTCCGATGTAATACTTTCTACACCCACAAACACACGATTTCCCATCACGACATCCAGAATGTCAACTGTACCATCCATATTAATATCACCCGGTAGCAGCTCCGTCTGTGCAGAATCTTCAATTCTGATCCATCCGTCCGACCATGTAACCTGATTATCTAAAACATAATCTTTGGATTCCATACCGACCGTTCCCCACAGATGCGAAAACTGATAGTTCCGATATTCCATCTCAGGAAGATAGGAAATCGTGAAGGTATCGCCATTCTGTGTATCTTCTGGCAAATGCACCCACAACAACACCAATGCTCCGGTCTCCTGCACCACATTAGCGGATGCCCAAAGAAAGCGAGTAACATTACTGTGAAACGTTGAACTGGTGACCATATCCGTCACCAGCCACTCATTCGTCTGATCATGTGCTTGTCTCGGATTGGTCACAGCCTCAACCGAACAGCGGCTATCTACTTGAATTATCATCTCAGCGGAATTGATACCTGCATTCTCTTCAAGCCTTACAAAAACCGGAACAGTATAATCAGCACTTTTCAGCTCTTCCAGCGTAAGTGTTTTCTGATCGATCGCAATTCGTATATTCTCATCCTCGGCGGATACACTCAGCACGAAAGAACTGCATATTGTGGAAACTCCAATACAGACAGCAGACACTGCTGCAAATAATCCTGCTAGCCTCATAAAACCTCTCCTAAATCACAAATCCGGAATCCAGAATCTGCAATCGCTGATTCGGACTCACATGTTTTTATTATAACAGAAATTCCGGATTTTTGCAATAGATTTTTAGAGAAATTATTTTCTCACCATGTCCAGGAGGCGAATAACTTGAATTTCTGTTTTGGTTCGTTCGGATTCTCCTGTGCTTTCCTTGTGAAATACTCATAGAGAGATGCCGTTACGATCAGGATAATTCCTGCTAAGAACAGATACATGCCCCAATGCAGGGATGTCCAGAATTTCCATGTTACACGGAGCGTAATTAATAATAATACCGCAAATCCCAGCGTAAACCAGCGCAGTCTTTTGACTGTGAAACTTCCTGCCAGGATCAGAAAACTGATCACGGCTGTGAGAATCGAATCTGCGACACTCCCGGAATGTAAACTCGTCAATAATATACTGATCATAGTCAGACAATACATCCCGAAACGAACTTTACACACATCATCCCTGTTTGATTTCGGCAGAATCCAGATCAGCGATAAAATAAACAAATGTGCCGGAATCAGCCATGCCAATAGCTGCGGAACTTTTCTGTCCTCTCCGGAAAGCAGCTCCACAATACCAAACGCATCCTGAATATTATGAAAGAATAATGCCAGACAGCTGAATATAGATGCCATGACCGCCGGAATATGCCGATTGTCCAGGCGATTGATATAAAATGCGGAATACACTGCCAGTAACAGACAAATCACAATGGATGGATACCAGTCAATTGTCAGGGAAATCCCGAAAATCGGAAAAATTCCTGCTAATAACGCCCAATCGATGCGGATTTTTTTATCATGCTGATAAAATCCATCCGGCAGAATAATTCTGCCCATTGCCGCATAGATCAGCAATAATGCCAAATAACAGATCATCCGGATCAAAACAGAATTCGTCAGGGATTCCACCATATGCGAATATGTGAAATACAGCATTACCAACTGCGGAATTGCTAAGGCGTTGCTTTCTTTTTTCAAAAATCCTGCTGAGAATATCAGTAAACTGATGCACAGCAGAATGCCTGTCCCGGTTGCAACAATTCTGTGCGTTTCCAGATACTCAAAAAACACAATAAAAGAAATGACAAGTGATGTGATTTCGTGATAAGGCTTTGTTTTCCGAGATCTCGCATGTCCCGGAAATGCGAAAATTTCCAGAAGATAACACGTCACCAGAATCACCATGCTGATGACAGGTGCTGTGGAAAATTCCGTCCAGAGAGAACATAACTTCATACTTGCCGAAATCAGTAGAGCCATTCCTGCCCAGGAACAGCAGATTTCCAGAAGTTCTCTTTGCATTCTGTGCGCATAGACTGCACCGCCAATGAGTAATCCTGCACCGAGAAATAGAATTGTAATTTCAGAGTGTGCATAACCAGACAGGATCATTCCAGCACTGGCGGCAATGGCAAGCATCAGAGAACCTGTATTTTTTCTCAGAAATGCCTGTATCAACAGCACAAATGCACTGCATACCAACAGGAAAGACGCAGTCTGATACTGTTCTGAGGAGATTGCTGCAAAAAACAGAGTACCGCATTCCAGGATAAAATAAATTCTGTTCTCTGTCAGCTTGTAGCTGTATTTTCGATATAATACAAATTCGATTGCAACTAAAATATAAACTAACAGAATTTCATAATTTTCGATCAGATGATAGAATATTGCAGACAGAAAAAATGGAATGCTTAAAACTGCCCCTGCCGTGCTGAATGTTTTTGTCAATTCCGGTCTTAATTTCGGAATTTTATGAAATGCCAATAAAATGATTGCCATGTATCCAAAAATAAAATTAATATTTATGATACCTGTACTTTTATGGACAAACCAGGTATCTAGAATTGTGCCGATTGCGAGATACAAGGTGAGACATGCACCAAAAATACCTGTATGCAGTTTCCCGGAAATAAAATCCGGATTCCAGAACAGCACAAACAGAATCAATGAGAAAACTATGCCTATTTTGGGAAAATCTGATGAAAATGCCCAAAGCACAACCGCATATACACAATTTGTCAGATAGAGACATGCCGGAATCGCTCTTGCAAGGGAATCGCTCCGGTCGTGTGTCTTTCGGTAGGATTTTGCAAGCAGCATTGCCAGAATCGCATAACCGGAAAAAGCAATACTGAGAAACAGAAAATAGCCTGTGGATCCCGATTTGCATAGCAATTCTGCGAAAAAAAACATAAGAGTATACCATGTTCCTGTCATACTCATCAGAGAAATCCCTGCCAGGAATACTTGCTTATAATTTCTCTGTCCAAAGAATGAAGTCCCTGCAATACTTGCAAAGATCATTGCCCATAGCAGATTGCATCCATCACCGGAAAAAGAAAGCCATTCTCCGAATAACTGAAATGCGCCGATCCCTCCCAGTGCCAGCGGCAGAAAAATGCACCCCAGAATATAGAATGCAAGTCCCGTTTTCGGCAGTTTCAGGACTTTTTCGGCAAGAACATTCACACCGAATGCGATCAGGCTGGCGGACAGCAGGCTGATCGCTCTTGCAGCATCCGAAAGCATATCCCATGTACTGGTCAGAAATAAAATGCCGCCCATAAACAGGAACAACACACCTGCGATCAATAATAATGGAATCGGACTGAACGGCTGTTTGGGTTTCGGCGGAGATGACTGATATTGATACTGATATTGACTCTGGTAATCATACTGATCACTCCTGTGAACCGGATTATCCGGATAAACCGAATTTTTGGCATACAGATTACTGTAATCATTAACTCTTGAATGGCTGGATTGATTCTGCTGAGAATCCATAAAAATCCCCCTCTGCATAGTTTCTTACTTAGTAAGTACGTTTAGAAGAGATAAAAATTACGGAAAATTCTGCACAAAATTCTATCCTGTTTTTTGGTAATAATCAATAAAAGCAGAGCGTTTAGCTCTGCTTTGTCAAATTCACAACCCATTTGTATTTCATATAATGCCTGTACACTGCTGGAAGTTTTACAAATTCATCCAGTGTTAGAATAAATGCCACTGCAATCACCGGCAGATCCAGAACAAATGCTCCGATCATTCCCAGAGGGACAACAAATCCCCATAATGTGATAATATCACAGATCATTCCAAATCTGGTATCCCCTCCGGCGGAGAATACACCTGTGATGACTGTCGAATTTAACGAATTTCCAATAATATAATAACTCGCCATATATAACATATATTTCAGATAGACTAACGCCTGCGGGTTCAGATCCATAATTTTCAGAACAAGCGGCGTGAGTGCCAGAATCACCAGTCCAGATACAATCCCGATCCCGATCGAGAACCGTACGAAACTGCCGCCGGCTTTTCTGGCTTTCTCCAGTTCATTCCTGCCGAGCATACCGCCGATGATAATTGCAACACCTCCGGCAATCCCCCAACAGAGACTCGCTGTCATACTCCGCACGATACTAGCAATGGAATTGGCAGCCGTTGCATCTGATCCCAGATGCCCCATGATTACAGAATACATGGTAACACCACAGCCCCATCCAAGCTGATTAAGCAGTAACGGCATTGTATATTTCCAGTAATTTCTATGTAATTCCGCAAATCCCAGATTCCGAACGGAAAATAATTCTCTGATCCGGAACACCGGACATTTCTTCTGGAGCATGATAATCAAAATAAATACAACTTCAAAAATCTTCGCCAGAACGGTAGCCAGTGCCGCACCTGCAATGCCCATTTCTGCGATAAAAATAAAATAATAATTCAGAATGATATTTAGAATTACAGCAACAGATCCGATCAGTGAACTGAGTTTCGCCCTGTCGCAGATCTTCATGATCCCGAAATATGCCTGTGAGAATCCTGTCAATAAATAGCTCAGCGAAACCGTCCGAAGATACTTCGCACCCTCTGCAATAATAGTTTCTTCTGTACTGAAAATTTTCATAATATGTGTTGGCATGAATCCCGTTAGAATCGTAAATACTAATCCGATCAGAAGTGAGTAACGCAACGTAACCGCAAGCACCTGCTCCACTGTCCGGAGATCTTTCTTTCCCCAGTACTGTGCTGCTAATACATTACAGCCGTAAACGAACGCATTATAGAACAAACAATGCACGAATGCAATCTGTCCGGCAAGCGAAGACGCTGACAAAGCATCCTGATCCAGAAAACCTAACATAAAGGCATCCGATGCCGACACAAGCGATGTCATCAGATTCTGAAATGCAATCGGTAGCACAATTACAAATAAATCTCGATACAATTTCCTTTTCTCTGTCTTTTCCAAATTTCCTTTCATAAAATACCTCATTTCTTTCCATAAACATCCCTCAAAAAAAACTGCACAGCATTTTTATGCCATGCAGTTCTTTTTTTATTTAATCAACCAGCTTAATAATTGCCATTTCTGCTGCGTCACCACGGCGAGGACCTGTCTTGATAATCTGTGTATACCCGCCCTTGCGTTCTGCATATTTCGGAGAAATTTCATCAAAAAGCTTCTTTGCTACTGCTTCTTTTGTGATATAAGCATAAACCTGACGCTTGCTGTGCAGGTCAGTATTCTTGCCCAGTGTAATCATCTTTTCAGCAACACTGCGTACTTCTTTTGCTCTTGTAACGGTTGTTTCTACCTGCCCGTTTTCCAGCAGGAACGTTACCATAGCACGGAGCATTGCGGTTCTGTGTGCAGTTGTTCTGCCCAGTTTTCTGCTACCTGGCATTGGTTTTTCACTCCTTTTCGCAAATCAAACAGCCAAAAAGCCGTTCAATTATCTTAAAATCTGTCAGACACATTCCGGCATTTAATCTTCTTCTGATGACAAATCATAACCCAGTGACTGGAGCTTTTCTTTCACTTCATCAAAAGATTTCTTACCAAGATTGCGCACTTTCATCATTTCTTCCTCGGACTTGTTAATCAAATCACTTACTGTATTAATGCCAGCACGTTTCAGGCAATTGAACGAACGTACTGACAAGTCAAGTTCCTCAATGGTCATCTCAAGGATTTTTTCCTTGCCTTTGTCATCTTTCTCTACGAGAACATCAGGAATCACTGTTTCGTCAGATAAATCTACGAACAATTTCAGATGCTCGTTGAGGAGATTGGCTGCCTGTGACAAAGCCTCTTTCGCTGAAATCGTTCCATCTGTCCAGACTTCCATCGTCAGCTTGTCATAATCAGTGACCTGTCCGAGACGTGTGTTCTCCACGGTATAGTTCACCTTTAAAACAGGAGTATAAATGCTGTCTACAGCAATGACATCAATCGGCATATCTGTTACCTGCTGCTTGTTCCGCTCCGCAGATACATAGCCTCTGCCTCTGTCAATTGTAATTTCCATATGAAGCTTTGCATCTTTTCCGAGTGTTGCAATATGCATCCCCGGATTCAGGATTGCTACTTCGGAGTCTGTCACAATGTCACCCGCTGTGACTTCGCACTCTCCCTCTGCATCAATCAGAAGCGATTTCGGACCTTCGCCGTAAAGCTTTGCGGTCAGCCCTTTCAGGCTCAGAATAATTTCCGTCACATCTTCTTTGACACCTGGAATCGTGGAAAGCTCGTGGTGAACACCATCAATCTTGACAAAATTGACTGCCACGCCCGGAATAGAAGACAGCAGCACTCTTCTGAGGCTGTTGCCAAGGGTTGTGCCATAGCCACGTTCCAATGGCGACAGGACGAATTTTCCGTACTTTCCGTCCGGTCTCAGATCTTCGGGAACAATTTCCGGTTTCTCAATTCTTTCGAGCATGTAACCCCTCCTTTTTAAAATATAGTCAGACACGGTAAATAATATAAACTATCATTTGAACCAATGCAGGGAACAAGGGGCGATTGTCTTTCTTCACTACAAAACAATAGCTGCCTTTTCAGGTCGGACAGAGGACATGTGTTTCCCTGTGATCCAGGACACGAGTCATGTTTCTTGTTTGACATTCACAGAGCAACAGACTGAAGATGACATCCACTGGTGTTTCTTTTCCCTGGCTGTCTGACATAGTTCATCGTGCAGAATCATTTTCATGACCTGCACTCATGCAGGCTTGAAACTTCCCAGAAACCATGTTGATATGCTTTCTCAGAAGTCATGTTTCGTAATTACTTATATTCGTGAACCATAAATGCCCGCAGGCAATTACAAATTACTTAGAGTACAGCTCGACAATCAGATGTGTTTCTGCCTCATAGTCAATATCTGACGGATTCGGCAGTCTAGTCACTTTTGCGGAGAAACGATCCTTGCTGGATTCCAGCCACAGCGGAATTGTTCTGCTGCCTGTTTTCTCAATGATGCCTGCTGTCTGGTCATTGCCCTTGAACAATGCACTTGTTCTGCTGCCTTCGCACAGTGCAATTTCATCATTCATAGAGACACGATAAGACGGAATATCTACTTTTTTGCCGTTGACAGTAAAATGACCATGTGTCACAAGCTGTCTTGCCTCACGTCTTGTGCAAGCAAGTCCCATACGGAATGCAACATTATCCAGTCTGGACTCCAAGATCGTGATCAGATTGTCACCGGCTTTGCCTTCCATTTTTTCAGCCAGTTCAAAATAATGACGGAACGGCTTTTCCATCACACCATAAATAAACTTCAGTTTCTGTTTTTCTTTCAGCTGTGTGCCGTATTCAGAAACTTTCTTACGATTCGGGCCAGCTTTTTCAAAACGCATGGATTTCTTGTCGATACCCATAACAGCTGGACTGATCCCCAGATATCTGCATCTTTTCAGAATCGGATCTTTATTAACAGCCATGTAATCTTACCTCCTGTTCTATCAGACACGTCTTCTCTTGGGCGGACGGCAGCCATTGTGCGGAATGGGAGTAACATCTTTGATCATGCGTACTTCCAGACCAACTGTCTGCAATGCACGGATTGCAGCTTCACGACCGCTTCCTGGACCTTTGACGTATACTTCCACGGTCTTCAAACCATGTTCCATAGCAGCCTTTGCAGCTGTTTCAGCAGCAGTCTGTGCTGCAAACGGTGTGGATTTTCTAGAACCACGGAATCCCAGACCGCCTGCACTTGCCCATGAGATAGCATTGCCCTGTGTGTCTGTGATCGTTACGATTGTATTATTAAACGTAGACTGGATATGCACAGCACCGGACTCGATATTTTTACGCTCTCTGCGGCGGCGTATCGTGGTTACTTTTTTACCATTCTTAGCCAAAAGAACTCGCCCTCCTTAATTACTTCTTCTTGTTCGCAATCGTCTTAACCGGACCTTTGCGTGTTCTTGCGTTTGTCTTTGTACGCTGTCCTCTTACGGGCAGACCCTTTCTGTGGCGCACACCTCTGTAGCAGCCAATTTCAATCAATCTCTTGATATTCAGTGCCACTTCACGGCGCAGATCGCCTTCTACCGTTACATTTGCGTCAATATCATCACGCAGTTTTGCAACATCTTTTTCTGTGAGATCCTTGACTCTGGTATCAGGATTAATTCCTGTACGCTCCAGAATCTTAGAAGCTGTTGTACGACCGATGCCGTAAATATAAGTCAGACCAATCTCGACTCTTTTTTCTTTCGGCAGGTCAACACCTGAAATTCTTGCCATTGATGCATTACACCTCCAATGCTTTCAGGGCTTAACCCTGACGCTGTTTATGCTTGGGATTTTCACAGATGACCATGACTTTTCCCTTACGCTTAATCACCTTGCACTTCTCGCAAATCGGTTTTACGGAAGGTCTTACTTTCATGAAAATTCCTCCTTATTTCGCCCTCCATGTGATCCGTCCTTTGGTCAGATCATACGGCGACATTTCAATCTTGACTTTGTCACCCGGAACAATACGAATATAATTCATTCGCAGTTTTCCTGATACATGTGCCAGGATGACATGCTTATTGGGAAGTTCTACTCTGAAATTTGCGTTCGGCAATGCCTCGAGTACAACACCCTCGACCTCAATTAAATCTTCTTTCGACAAATTCATTCTCCTCCTTGCAGTACCTGTTTCTTCTGATACTCTCTCAGCATCCGGCGAAGCTTCAGATCCGTCAGATCTGACAGACAGTCCTGATCCAGAATCATGCTGGTTGCCCGGACATGCCTGGGATTCTTGCGTTTCGGCTGTGATAATTTCCTGTGCTTTCCGTCTGCCAGATAGACAAAATCCTGATCCTGTCTGATCACCAGATAAAACCCGTTCTGCTCTTTTCCAGCAACAGCACACACAATCATACCCGTTTGCAGCTGCATGACAATTACTCCGGATCTGTGAGAATCACAGGACCATTCTGGGTAATTGCAATCGCATGTTCAAAATGTGCAGATAAGCTGCCGCTCTTGGTACGTACTGTCCAGCCGTCCTTGCAGACACGGATTGCATCGCCTTTCATATTAATCATAGGCTCAATGCAAATGCACATACCTTCCTGAAGACGAACGCCTTTTCTGCCGGCCTGCACATAATTCGGCACTTCCGGTGATTCATGCAGATCTCTGCCAATTCCATGACCGCAGTACTCTCTCACAATACCGTAACCACGGGATGCACAGTATTGTTCAACCGCACTGGAAACTTCATAGAGTCTTGCACCCACAAGTGCTTTTGCAATGCCCTCATAGAGAGAAGCCTTTGTCACATCGAGCAGATTCTGTGCTTCCTGAGAAATTCTGCCGACTGGAAATGTCGCACAGGTGTCTCCATGAAAGCCGTTGATATAAGCCCCGACATCAATGCTGACAATATCACCGGTTTTTAATTTTCTTGATCCCGGAATCCCATGAATGACTTCTTCATTCACGGAAACACAAGCACTCCCCGGAAATCCGCCGTAACCAAGAAAAGATGGCACAGCCCCCTGACTTGTGATATAATCATGAACGATTTTATCCACATCCCGGGTTGTCATACCAGGTGCAAGAGACTGCCCGGCGAGCTGTAAAGCCCTCCCGGCAATTCTCCCGGCAATTCTCATTTTTTCTAAATCTGTCTTGGATTTAATTGTAATATTGCTCATGCAATTTCAGCCCCCACTGCTTTGAGTGTCAGCTTTTTAGTATCAGCAACTTCTTCCTGTCCGATGACAGTTTCAAGCTTGCCCTGTTTTTCGTAATAAGCCTTGATCGGCTCTGTTTCTTTATGATATGTTTCCAGACGTGAGATGACTGTCTCAGGCTGATCATCTTTGCGAATCACAGTCTTTGCACCACACTTGTCACACACACCTTCTGTTTTGGAGGGCTTGTACTGTACATGATAAGACGCACCGCATCCCTCGCAGACTCTTCTGCCGGACACTCTTTCCTTGATGGTTTCATCAGGAACAAAGATCTCAACGACTTTGTCAATCCTTACGCCCATCTCATCCAGAGCCTCTGCCTGCGGAACAGTTCTCGGGAATCCATCCAGAATAAAACCATTCTGTGCATCTTCCTGTGCAATCCTGTCTTTGAGAATATTGACAACAATATCATCAGAAACCAGACCGCCAGCCTCCATAACTGCCTTTGCCTTGAGACCATATTCCGTGCCGTTTTTCACAGCTTCCCGGAGCATATTTCCAGTGGAAATCTGTGGAATGTTTAATGCCTCAGAAATCGCCTCAGCCTGTGTGCCTTTTCCTGCACCAGGCGCACCGAGTAAAATCAGATTCATCGTAAAATCGCCCTCCTTATCCTAAGAATCCCTTGTGATGACGCATCATCAGCTGAGATTCCAATGTTCTTGCCGTCTCCAGAGCAACACTCACGACAATCAAGATTGACGTACCACCCATGGAGAGTGACCGCAGACTGCTGTCGAACCAGCCCAATGCAATCGGGAAGATCGCAATCAAACCTAAGAACACAGCACCTACGAGTGTAATCTTAGATAATACCCTGTGAATATAATCCGCTGTCGGCTTACCCGGACGGATGCCCGGAATACCGCCGTTGCTCTGACGGAGATTATTCGCAATCGTAACCGGATCATACTGCATTGCAACATAGAAATAATTAAATGCTACAATCAGAACCAGATAGAGCAGTGCATAGCCCCAGTTCGTTGTCCGGAAGAAATTAATAAAATTGAAGTAGAACTTATCCCAGAAACCGGTTGTTTCATCAATATATTCTACTGGCTTAATAAACATGCTGATCGTAGCCGGCAAAGACATAAATGACATTGCAAAGATGATTGGCATTACGCCGCTCATGCAGACTTTAATCGGAATATGTGTATTCTGACCGCCATACTGCTTCCTGCCTACAACACGTTTTGCATACTGAATCGGAATTCTGCGTTCTGCTTCGTTCATGAAAACAATAAATACAATCATGAAAACAAACATCACCAGAATCGCAAGATCCACAAAGAAATACTTCGCCTTGTCCATCTTGAACAGACTCCAGAGCGCTCCAATATCTGTGGGAAATCTTGCAACAATACCGGCAAACAATAAAATCGAAATACCGTTGCCGATGCCCTTTTCATTAATTCTGTTGCCCATCCAGACAACAAAGCTTGCACCTGCGGTGAAGCACGCAATAATGACAATTGCGGCAAACCATCCGTACGCCCCTGAAGTATAGCTTACAGCATTCGCACTGTTGCGGAGGGTAAGATAATAAGCAAATGACATAATCACAGCAAGTACAAGCGACACATACGCTGTAATCTTGTTCAGGGTTTTGCGTCCCTCTTCGCCTTCCTCCTGCAACCGCTCCAGAGGCGGCAATGCATATGTCAATAACTGAATAATAATTGACGCATTGATATATGGTGTAATCGAGAGTGAAAATACCGTCGCTTTGGACAACTGTCCGCCGGTCAGGATATTCAGATACTCCAGAAAATTACCATCTGTTGCATTTGTTTCCATCCAGCTCTGTACTGCTGACAGAGACAGGAATGGCACTGTGATAGCACCCCCGATTCTGAAAATAATAATCATAATCAGCGTATAGATAAATTTTTTACGGATTTCCGGCTCGCTCCACGCATTTTTCAGTGTCTGAAACAATTCAGTTCACCTCAGCTTTCCTGTTCTGCTGTTCCGCCTGCCTTTTCAATCTTCTCCTGTGCGCTTTTTGTGAACTTTGCTGCTTTCACAGTCAGCTTTACGTTCAATTCACCATCGCCCAGAATTTTCACACCGTCATAAACTTTCTTGATCAGACCGCTTGCACAGAGCAGCTCTGTATCTACCACAGTACCCTCTGTAAATTTATTCAGATCGCCGACATTGACAATTGCATAATTCTTTGCAAAAATATTATTGAATCCTCTCTTTGGGATTCTTCTTGCAAGCGGCATCTGTCCGCCTTCAAAACCAATTCTGACACCGCCGCCGGAACGAGCATTCTGTCCCTTGTGACCCTTGCCAGCCGTTTTGCCATTGCCTGAGCCGTGACCTCTGCCCACACGCTTGACGGGCTTGTTGGAATCCGGAGCAGGTACGAGTTCATGAATCTGCATGATATATTGCCCCCTTCCTTATGCTTCTTCTACTTTAATCAGATGCGTAATTTTGTGAACTTTGCCTGCTGTGCAGGGATTGTCCGGCTGTGTTGTAACATCGCCGATTTTTTTCAATCCCAGTGCGTGAGCAGTTGCAATCTGGTCTTTCTTACAGCCGATGAGGCTTTTTACGAGTGTAATCTTCTTCATCTTGCAAGCCTCCTCAACCCAGAATTTCTTTCACTGTCTTGCCACGCTTTGCAGCAACTTCTTCCGCTGTCGTGCAGCCTGTCAGTCCTGCAATTGTTGCTCTGACAACATTGCACGGATTATTGGAACGCAGGGACTTTGTTCTGATGTCCTTGATGCCTGCCACTTCAATCACGGCACGGACAGGACCGCCTGCGATCACACCAGTACCGGGAGCAGCCGGACGCATCAGCACTTCTCCTGCACCGAACTTGCCGACAATCTCATGCGGGATTGTTGTGCCTTTCAGCGGAACTTTTACCAGATTCTTCTTTGCATCTTCAATGCCTTTACGAATCGCATCCGGTACTTCGCTGGACTTGCCCATGCCGAATCCGACTGTGCCATTGCCGTCACCGACAACTACCAGAGCAGAAAACTTCATGATACGTCCGCCCTTTACGGTTTTGGATACTCTATTGATATGAACGACTTTTTCAATAAATTCCGTATCCTTTGCCTCGAAATTAGCCAATCGTGTTCCCTCCTCGAAAATAAAATCAGAAATTCAGACCGTTCTCACGGGCTGCCTCAGCCAGTGCCTGTACTCTTCCATGATACAGATAACCGCCTCTGTCAAATACAACATCCTGAATGCCCTTATCAGCAGCTGCTTTTGCAACCAGCTCGCCGACTTTCTTTGCACCCTCGATATTGCCGCCGTTTGCATCAAAATCCTTAACCAGGCTGGATGCACTTGCCAGTGTTACACCGTTGACATCGTCAATAATCTGTGCATAGATATGCTTCGCACTGCGGAACACACACAGACGTGGAACTTCAGGAGTTCCGGAAATTTTCGTGCGCACTCTAGCATGTCTCTTCTGACGTGCCTTGCTGCTGTCAAATTTTTTAATCATAGTAGCCGTACTCCTTTCTTAATTACTTCTTGCCCTTGCCAGCTTTACCCTCTTTGCGGATAATATGCTCGCCCAGGTAGTGAATACCCTTGCCCTTATACGGCTCAGGCAGTCTCTTCTCACGGATCTCTGCCGCAAACTGACCAACTTTCTGCTTATCAATACCCTTGATAATAATCTGGTTCGGCTGCGGTACTTCAATCGCAATCTCATTTGTTTCGGAAACGATTACCTGATGGGAGAAACCCAGGTTCATAACCAGGTTCTTTCCCTGCTTTGCTGCACGATAGCCGACACCATCAATTTCCAGTGTCTTGCTG
>CAMWOX010000014.1 GCA_947175975.1 uncultured Ruminococcus sp. | reverse complement strand
TTTGTCGAAGAAAAACAATTTGCAAAAATACAGAAAAACACTTGCAATTTTTGTCAGTATATGTTATAATAATACAAATCAGGTTTTCACTGAAAGCCTGAAATTCTCATAAATTCCAGGATTCTCAGAGAGGAGTGCTATTTATGTTTGAAGTAACTGTAAAGGGCGGCACGTTGCCGCAGGAAGAAATTGATGCCTATATTTTCTATACAAAGAAAAAGTATGGAACAATTCTCCCGGAACATCTGGAAATGATTCTTGAATTGGACGGGGACTATGTGAATATCAGCTATAATCCACCGTTGTCGTTTCATGCCTACCGTAGTACGGACTATCTTGTGAATGATGTCCATAAGTTGAATCCGTCAAAATATGATGAGTTCTTAGACAAAGTAGCACATGCTGTGGAGTGAATTATTTCGCTCTTGCAATCATTGCTGCGGTTGTTTTCGTTGTTTCTATCGCTGTGATGCCGGACTTTCTCTGTAAACGGAGTTTGTCCGTAATCAGGGCAATAAACTCAGAATTTGTCGGCTTACCTTTGCATGTGTTCACAGTATAGCCGAAGAATGCATTCAGCACGTCCAGATCGCCTCTGTCCCAGGCAATTTCAATGGCATGGCGGATCGCTCTTTCGACTCTTGAAGAAGTAGTTCCGTATTTCTGGGCAACTGTCGGATATAACAGCTTTGTCACGCTGTCAAGCAGTTCAGGATTTTCGACAGATGCAAGAATGGCTGTTCTCAGATAATGATAGCCTTTGATGTGTGCTGGCACGCCGAGCTGATGGATCATGTCTGTAATGACAAGCTCCAGATCCTGTTCTTTCCGGTTGGATGTCTCCGGTGTCAGCAGGGAAAGAATGCGTTCTGCAAGCAGAGAGATTTCAAATGGTTTCAGCATAAAATACTTTGCACCGAGTTCCATAATCTGACGTTCGATAAACGGATTGTCATATACGGATGTAATAATAAATGACGGAAAATAGTCACATTCTGCCTTTGTGCGTTTCAACAGTTCAATTGCATCCATGTGCGGCATAACAGAGTCTGTCACAACAACTCTGGGCTTCTCCTCACGGATTGTATTTAATAACACGTTGCCATCTTTGCGGCGAGTAATAGCATATAAGCCATAGCTGCGCAGTGCACTGGCAGTGGTAATTCCGTAGTCAACAGTATCGTCCCCGATCAGGACTTTAATCTTATCATTCATTGTTAAAATTTATATCCTCCTTCGCTCTACAAATAAAATTTTAACACAGTTTTTGTAAAAAATCAATAGGGAACTTTTTATTGAAATTTTCAGCATTGTAGCAAATCCGAAATCATTTTGTCGAAAACGGTCATAAGATTCGACAAATTTTTTCTAACAATTCTGTGAGACCAATCAATTTGTCGAAAACAGTCACAGGATTCGACAAATTTTTTCTGATATTTTTGTGACATCTGAAAATATGCATAATATTCATTATATTCTTTTTATTATGCATAAAATCAGAATTTTGAAAATATTTTTGCATATTTATTCAAAAAAGCTATTGACATTGTCTGCCTGATGATGTATAATAAAATTAATCTAAAAATAAACAGCATTTTGCTAGGAGGTTTTTTGTGTCATGAAGAAAGAAATCAAAAAAGTTGTGCTTGCTTATTCCGGCGGTCTGGATACTTCTATTATTATTCCGTGGCTGAAAGAAAATTACAATAACTGTGAAGTTGTTGCAGTTTCCGGTAATGTCGGACAGGGAACGGAGCTGGATGGTCTCGAAGAAAAAGCAATCAAGACTGGTGCTTCCAAGCTCTATATTGAAAATCTGACAGAAGAATTTATCACGGACTATGTATTCCCGACAGTGCAGGCTGGTGCAATCTATGAGAATCGCTATATGCTCGGCACTTCTTTTGCACGTCCGATCATTGCCAAGAGAATTGCAGAAATTGCAATCCAGGAAGGTGCAGATGCTATCTGCCATGGCTGCACAGGCAAAGGAAATGACCAGGTGCGTTTTGAACTCGCTATCAAGGCTTTTGCTCCGGAGATGGAAATCATTGCTCCCTGGAGAATCTGGGATCTGAAATCCCGTGACGAAGAGATCGATTATGCAGAGGCACATAATATTCCTCTAAAGATTAACAGAGAAACAAACTATTCTAAAGATAAGAATATCTGGCATCTGTCCCACGAGGGTCTGGATCTGGAAGATCCTGCAAATGAGCCGCAGTATGAAAAAGAGGGATTCCTGGAAATGGGCGTTTCTCCGATCCAGGCACCGGACAAGCCTACTTATGTAACAATCCATTTTGAGAAAGGCGTTCCGACAGCAATTGACGGCAAGGAAATGAACGGCACAGAAATTGTGACAACACTCAACAAGCTCGGCGGTGAAAACGGCATCGGTCTGGCTGATCTGGTAGAAAACCGTCTTGTCGGCATGAAATCCAGAGGTGTCTATGAAACACCTGGCGGCGCAATTCTGTATCATGCACACGAAGTACTGGAAACAATCACAATTGATAAAGAGACTGCAAGAATCAAGCAGTACCTCGGCATCAAATTTGCAGATATTGTCTATAATGGACAGTGGTTCACACCTCTGCGTGAAGCAATGAGTGCATTCGTGACAGAGACACAGAAAACTGTGACAGGTGATGTGCGTCTGAAACTCTATAAAGGTAATATCATCAATGCTGGTGTAACCTCACCTTATACACTCTATGATGAAGAAGTGGCTACATTCGATGCTGACGAAGTTTATGACCAGAAAGACAGTGCAGGCTTTATCAATCTGTTTGGTCTGCCGATCAAGGTCAAGGCACAGCTGGATAAGAAACGTGCAGAGAAGAACTGATTTTATAATTTGAATTATGATGCAACGGCTCGGAGATTCTCATGAATCTCCGGCGTTTGCATTTTATCAGCGGAGGAAAATTATGGCACTTTGGGCAGGAAGATTTTCAAAAGAAGTAGATGAAACTGTCAATGCATTCAATTCATCCATTGCGTTTGATGCCAGAATGTACCGGCAGGACATTCAGGGCAGTATTGCCCATGCGACGATGCTCGGAAAATGTGGAATTATCCAGGAATCCGAGAGCAAAGCCATCATTGCAGGACTCAGGGAAATTCTGGATGAGATTGATAACGGAAAATTAATATTTGATCCCAATGCGGAAGACATTCATATGTTCATCGAAGCGGAACTGACAAAGCGGCTTGGTGCAACCGGAAAGCGTCTTCATACGGCACGTTCCCGGAATGATCAGGTTGCGCTGGATATCAGATTATATCTGCGTGACGAAATGCAGGAAGTCCGGAAACTGGTTCTGTCGCTTGCAGAAACCATCTGCGAAATTGCGCAATCCCACACGGAGACGATCATGCCAGGCTATACCCATTTGCAGAGAGCACAGCCGATTACGTTCGCCCATCATCTGCTTGCCTATGCACAGATGCTCAAAAGAGACTGTGAACGGATTGATGATGCCGTTGACCGTATGAATGAATGTCCGCTCGGAAGTGGTGCATTGGCAGGGACAACCTATCCGATTGACCGCCATATGACGGCAGAATTATTGGGATTTCGACAGCCAGTGGCAAATAGTCTGGACGGTGTATCCGACCGGGATTTCTGTATCGAAATCTGCTGTGCATTATCCATTCTGATGACACATCTGTCCAGATTCTCAGAAGAAATTATTTTATGGTGTTCCTGGGAATTTAAATTTATCGAACTGGATGATGCCTATGCGACAGGATCATCTATCATGCCGCAGAAGAAGAATCCCGATGTTACGGAACTGATCCGTGGCAAGACCGGACGTATCAACGGCGATCTAATGACGTTGTTATCCATGATGAAAGGCTTGCCTCTGGCATATAACAAGGATATGCAGGAGGACAAAGAGGCGATTTTTGATGCAATTGACAATACAGAACTCTGTTTGAAGACGTTCATCCCTATGCTGAAGACTATGCGTGTTCTCAAGGAGAACATGAGAAATGCAGCGGCAAGGGGATTCATCAATGCAACGGATTGCGCCGATTATCTTGTCAAAAAAGGAATGCCGTTCCGGGATGCCTATAAAATTACCGGGACGCTCGTAGCAGAATGTATTCAGAAAAATCTGACGCTTGAAACGCTCCCGCTTGAAGATTATCAGGCAATGACAGAATTGTTCACAGAAGATATTTATCAGGCAATCAATCTGGATACCTGTGTCCGGGAACGCTGTTCCTATGGTGCGCCGTCTCCGGAATCCGTGCAGAAACAATTGCAGGAACTCCAGAACGATCTGGCATTTTTAAGAAATTAAGAAATTCATGAAAAAAAGGCAGTTTACTTTTATTTTTGCACTCACACTCCTCAGTGTGATTGTCTGGATCACCGGCGAGATCCTGATCGGGCAGTTTATCAATAGTTTTGGACTTTCTGTGGGATGGGCAGTTTTCTGCCTGATTGCCTGCTGTGCTTACAGTTTATGGAAATGTCCTCGTGAACCTGATAACGAAGAGGAAGAAACAGAGCAAAAACAGAATCAGAAGGGGGACAAGTAAATGTCCGTAAAAGTTTATGTAGACGGTCAGGCTGGAACAACTGGTCTGAAAATTGTTAGCCGTCTCGAACAACGTGAAGATATTTCACTTTTGAAGATTGCAGACGCAGACCGTCATAACAATGTAAAACGTGCTGAAATTATGGCAGAAGCAGATTTTACATTTTTGTGTCTGCCGGATGATGCCGCTAGAGAGGCTGTGACACTTGCAGGAGACAGCACCAGATTAATCGATGCGTCTACTGCACACAGGACAAATCCGGAATGGGCTTACGGTTTTCCGGAACTTGCACCAGAATTTCGGGAAAAGCTCCGAAATTCTCAGAAAACAGCTGTTCCCGGATGCTATGCAAGCGGATTTATTTCTATGCTTTATCCCATGGTGAAACATGGATTGATTCCGGCGCATTTTCCGGTATTTGCCTATGCGACTTCTGGTTACAGCGGTGCAGGCAAGAATGCGATTGCACAGTATGAGAGTGAAAATAAACCGGAAGAATTTAATTCCCCCAGACAGTATGCACTCACACAGCAGCACAAACATCTGCCGGAAATGCAGTTATTCTCAGGACTGACATACAAGCCAATGTTCAATCCGATTATCTGTGATTATTATAGTGGAATGGTCGTTTCTGTACCGATTCAGACCAGAATGCTGGATCAGAAAATTTCCCTTGCACAGGTAAATTCCATGTTCCAGGAGCATTATGCAGATGCAAAGCTTGTGACCGTGAATCCGGTTATGTCGGAACAGGAACAGAAAAGCTTTTTCCTGGCATCCAATACACTAAGTGGAAAAAACAAACTGGAAATTTTCACATTTGGAAATGATGAGCAGATTCTGCTTTGTGCAAGACTGGATAATCTCGGCAAGGGTGCATCCGGTGCGGCTGTCCAGTGTCTAAATATCATGATGGGTATTGACGAAACAACAGGACTGGTATAGGAGGAATCGAATTTGAAACTCAGAAATTTTAAGAATTTTGAATTTGTAGATGGGGGTGTCTGTGCTGCAAAAGGATTCCTTGCGAATGGTATTCACTGCGGATTGAAAGCCGGAGGTGATCCGGATAAAAATGATCTTGCGATGCTTTATTCTGCACAGAAATGCACAGCAGCGGCGATGTATACGACAAATAAAGTACAGGGTGCGCCGATTACTGTAACAAGAGAACATTTACAGAATGGTATTGCACAGGCTGTCATTGTCAATTCTGTGAATGCGAATACCTGCAATGCGGATGGTATTGCAAAAGCACAGGAAATGTGCAGACTGACAGCAGAATCCCTGGGAATCCCGGCAGAAAATGTGATCGTAGCGTCTACAGGAGTCATTGGACAGCCTTTGCCAATAGAGCCGATCAGAGCAGGTATTCCAGAGCTGGCAAAGGGTCTGAATCCACAGGGCAATACTTCCGCTGTTAATGCAATCATGACAACAGATACTGTCCCGAAAGAAGTTGCTGTACAGTTTATGCTTGGCGGAAAATTATGCACACTCGGTGGAATGCTAAAGGGAAGCGGCATGATCCATCCGAATATGGCAACGACTCTGACATTTCTTACTACGGACTGTGCGATTTCAGCAGAAATGCTCCAGAATGCACTCCATGAAGTCGTTACTGTGACACTGAACCGTGTAAGCGTGGACGGTGATACTTCCACGAATGATATGGTCTGCATTCTGGCAGATGCACAGGCAGAAAATCCGGAAATCCGGACAGCCGGAGAAGATTTTGAAATTTTCAAGGATGCACTCTATGCTGTCCTGATGAATCTTGCCCGTATGATGGCAAGAGATGGTGAGGGTGCAACAAAGCTGATTGAATGTCTCTGTGATGGTGCATGTGATGATAAAACGGCTGAGATCGTTGCAAAATCCGTGATTACATCCAGTTTGTTCAAAGCGGCGATTTTCGGAGAAGATGCCAACTGGGGCAGAATCCTTTGTGCAGTTGGCTATGCACCTGCGGATTTTGATATTCAGCAGGTCAATGTCGATCTAAGTTCTGAAAAAGGCTGTATTGCTGTTTGTAGAAACGGTGCAGGTGTGGAATTTTCAGAAGAGCTTGCCAAAGAAATTCTATCTGAAGAAGAAATTCTGGTTTCTGTTACAATTGGTACAGGTGCAGGAGCTGCTGTCGCATGGGGCTGTGATCTGACTTATGATTATGTCAGAATTAACAGTGATTACAGAAGTTAAGGAGTCATTAACATGGAGGAAATAAAAAATATTTCAAATGCTATCAGAGCAAAAGTTCTCAATGATGCTCTGCCTTATATCCAGAGATACCATGATAAAGTTGTTGTCATTAAATATGGCGGAAATGCCATGACAAATGAGACTTTGAAACAGGCTGTCATGAGCGATATTGTTTTGCTGGCATTGGTTGGTGTCAAAATTGTACTGGTACATGGCGGAGGTCCTGAAATTAATGACATGCTGAAACGGTTAGGCATTGAGAGCAAGTTCATTAATGGTCTGCGTTACACAGATGAAGCAACAATTGATGTTGTCAAGATGGTGCTTGCCGGGAAAGTCAATAAGGAATTAGTGACACTACTCGGACAGACAGGCGGTCAGGCAATCGGTCTGTGCGGACTGGATGAAAAAATGCTGCTTGCTGAGAGAGCTTACGGTGAAAATGATGAAGATCTGGGCTATGTGGGCAGGATCACAAAAGTAAATGCCAAACCAATTACAGATGCACTGAATAATGGCGTAATTCCTGTGATCGCAACGGTGGCTTGCGATGAAAAAGGGCAGGCATATAATATCAATGCAGATACTGCCGCTGCCAGGATTGCAGCTGAACTGAAAGCAGAAAATCTGATTCTGTTGACAGATATTGCCGGTTTGCTTCGTAATAAAGAAGATCCTAAGACTTTGATTTCTTCCGTGAATGTCAGCGAAGTGCCGTTCATGAAAAAGAGAGGTATTATTTCAGGCGGTATGATTCCTAAGATTGACTGCTGTGTCGAGGCTGTCCGCAGAGGTGTGAAGAAAACTTCTGTGATTGATGGCAGAGTACCACATTCTATCTTGATTGAAATTCTCTCAAATGAGGGTATCGGTACACAGTTCCGATGAATCTGGTTCTGATCCTGGAATTACTCCCCTTTCTGGTTGGGTTATCCTGTGTGATTCTTGCATTTGTGCCACGACATTCCGGTCTGAAACAGCCTGTATTCACGAATGGTGAAGTGGTTTCCCATGTCACACAGAAGATTTACCGGAATCACAGTGAAACAGAAATGTTTGCACCTGTTGTGAAATATAATACAGAACAGGGAGAGCATACTGCTGTGAGCCAGCATTTTGTTCCGGAGTGGCAATATGCCTGGAAACGTGGCGATCAGATCCGGATTTGTTACAGCAGAGTATCACCGGATCAATTCCGGATCTGTCAAGACAGTAAAACACAATGGCGAAGAATTGTTTTGTGTACGATCGGAATCGGCACAATTCTTGCCGAGATTATGCTGTTACTGCAATATTAAAAAAAAGGAGTTGTAAGTTACGAAATGATGGATATTATGGAACAATCAGATTCGTATATTATGCCGACTTATGGTCGGAATCCGGTTGTGGTCGATCACGGTATGAATGCGACCTGTTATGATGCAGACGGGAAAAAATTTATTGATTTCGGAAGTGGAATCGGTGTGACTTCTCTTGGATACTGCAACCAAATCTGGGCGGATGCTGTCTGTGAACAGGTCAAAAAGTTACAGCATACTTCCAATCTGTTTTATCATGCACCGCAGGCGGAGCTTGCAGAAAAACTTTGCAAAATGTCTGGTTATCAGAAAGTATTCTTTGCTAATTCCGGTGCAGAAGCAAATGAATGTGCAATCAAGATTGCTAGAAAGTACAGCTTTGACAAATACGGCAAGAACAGAAACAAAATCCTGACACTTGTCAATTCGTTCCACGGCAGGACGATTGCCACACTTTCCGCAACTGGTCAGGATGTCTTTCATAATTATTTCTTTCCGTTCGTGGAGGGATTTGATTATGTGGAAGCCAATAATATCACGGATCTACATGAAAAGCTGGATGATACGGTCTGTGCAATCATGATTGAGTATATTCAGGGCGAAGGCGGTGTGATGGCACTTGATCCGGCGTTTGTTGCTGAAATCCGGAAAATCTGCGATGAACGTGATATTCTTATGATTGCGGATGAAGTCCAGACCGGTATTGGCAGAACTGGTAAATTATTTGCAGGAGAATATTATCACTGTCAAGCAGATATTACAACAGCAGCAAAAGGACTTGGCGGCGGTCTGCCGATCGGTGCTTGTCTTGCAAATAAAAAATGCGCCGATGTACTGAATGCCGGAGCGCATGGCTCTACATTTGGCGGAAATCCGATTGTATGTGCCGGTGCTGTAAAAGTCCTGGAACTCCTGGAACAGGATGATATGCTGGAAAGCATCCAGGAAAAAAGCAGATTTATCCGAGAGACACTTTCTGCACTCGATGAAGTACAGGAAGTCTCCGGCATTGGTCTTATGGTTGGGATTTCCCTGAAATCCAAAAAAGCGGCTGATGTTCTGAAAATCTGCCGAGAAAATGGTCTGCTTGTTCTGACTGCTAAAACAAAAATCCGGTTGTTACCGCCACTGACGATCAGCAACGAAGAACTCAGTGCAGGCATGGAGATTCTTTGTAATGCCATAAATTCTAACGCATAGACAGGAGGCGTAATTCATGGAGTTGCAGATAGTTTCAAAAGGTTCTGGAAAATATTCTGTTACAGATTCCAATAACAGACTGCTGTACCAGATCACAAAAGCAAGAAAAATGTTTGGCAATCCGGTTACGACACTCTCAGATGTAAGCGGTTATACGCTTTATACTATGAAACGCATTTCCACCAAGAGGAAACCAGAATACGAGATTCAGCTCAATGACAAATTTTTCATGAAAGTGCTTTGCAAGTCCATGTTTATTGATCCAAGTATCCAGTTCGAGGGCGATGTCATCTATGAGCTAAAAGGGAAAGAGCATATACATTTTGAATTATACCGGAATGATACCGTAATCGGGAGTCTGGATATGGCAAAACAGGTTAATCATGAGCTTATCTATCAGCTTGTGTTTGATGACCAGTATTTTGATGACTTTTTTCCGTTTTTCGCTGTTGCGGTAGATAAGTGTTTTGGCGAAATGAACAGATAATCATAAATTATCATAATAATAATTATTATAGGAGTTGATTGACATGAAGCATTTACTGAAAATGTTGGACTTGAGCCAGCAGGAAATTTTTGAAATACTTGATCTTGCGGATAAACTGAAATATCAGACAAAGCATGATATTCCGCATCCCATGCTGGAGGGAAAAACACTTGGTATGATTTTCCAGAAAGCATCTACCCGGACAAGAGTGTCTTTCGAGACTGGTATGTACCAACTCGGTGGCTATCCGTTGTTCCTGTCTGCAAATGATTTGCAGATCGGACGTGGCGAACCAGTACAGGATACGGCAAGGGTGCTGTCACGCTATCTGGATTGCATTATGATCCGGACTTTTGAGCAGAAAGAAGTGGAGGATCTTGCAGAGTACGGCAATATCCCGATTATTAACGGCTTGACGGATTTCTGTCATCCGTGCCAGGTACTGGCGGATCTTCTCACAATCCGGGAGTATAAAGCCAATTTTGACGGTCTGAAAATGTGCTATATCGGCGATGGCAACAACATGGCAAATTCCCTCATTGTCGGCGGTCTGAAAGTCGGCATGAATGTATCTGTCGCTTGTCCGGACGATTACAGACCGGATCAGCAGGTAATGGATTTTGCAAAGGATTTCAACGGATTCTCGATCACAAACAGTCCGTTGGAAGCTGCACAGAATGCTGATGTCCTGATCACAGACGTATGGTCATCCATGGGCATGGAATCCGAGATTGAAAAGCGTAAGATTGCATTCAAGGGCTATCAGATCAATGATGAGATCATGGCGGCGGCGAGAGCTGATGCAATGGTAATGCACTGCCTGCCGGCACACCGTGAGGAAGAAATCACGGCGAAAGTCTTTGAGGCACACGCAAAGGAAATCTTCGACGAGGCGGAGAACCGTTTACATGCGCAAAAAGCCGTTATGGTGAAGCTAATGCTGCCGGATGCTGAATAATTTTATAAATTTAACAACCCCCGGTTCAGAAATAGAGCCGGGGGGGTTCATTATTAATCTTCTTTAAAAAGTTTTATATTATCATCGAGACCCTCGCCATAATAAAGTGTCAAATAAGAGTCATATACATATACTCTGTACTGACTAGAACGACCAAAGGATATATCATATACATTGCCAGCTCTACTATCACTATCATAGCTCCATGTTCCATATAAAACTTCTCCATCTGACTCAAGATTTACATCGCCGTCTGAATAACAATCTAATGTTATTATACCTCCTAATGAAGACCATGTTCCACAAATTTTAGTTTCTGAACTGCTTGAAGAAGATTTAGAGGAAGATTTAATTGCAGCTTTTTGTTTTTCTAGTTTTTCATTTTGTTTTTCATAATGTGCGGAACAATAGCCGTCCTCACCATCGGCAAGCTCGGTACAGCCATTTTCTTTGCAAAATATATCATTTGTATCATCTACTAGACCTTCAAATTCTAAATCTCCCCAGATTTTATTTCCCATCTTGTCTATTACCGTGAATTTTTTATTATCTGTTACAACTACAGCATAACCATCTGTATACATTTCGCTTGCATAAGGGAATTGGCTGTTAATGATGATTGCTCCGGTGCTATCCATAAATCCATATTTATCATTTTCTTTAAACAAAAGTCTTTCATGATCATAATCATTCGATGATATGTCTGATATATTAGTGTCACTGATTTCTGTACCGTTTGTATCAATCAATTTGCATTTCGTCTCATCTTCTTTATCGGAATTTTTTTCTTTGGTTTCAATGATAGCAACACCATCTTTAAACTGACCTGCCCAATTATATTGCGTATTGATGACATATTTCCCCTCAGTATTAATATATCCATAAAGAGTATCAGATTTTTTGGAGTTATACATGCCAACACTAGCAAGTCCTTCACTGAATGAATAAGCCGTATCAAATTGAGGAGTAATAACAGTTTCTCCTGTTTCATTGATATAACCCCATTTTTCATTGATTTTTACAGCAGCCAGACCTTCACTAAAATATTCTGCCTTATCATAATCTGCATTGATAACAATTTCGCCTTCATGATTGATATAACAATATTTATCATTTATTGTTTGTAGTGGGATCAGTTCCGAATTTTCAATTTGCGTTGTTTCAAAACTGAAACGATAATTCGCCATAGAAAATCTTGTCTGAGAAATCTGTGTTCCGTTTTTGTCCAACAATATCATATATTCTTCATTATTATTGGGTGAAACCAGAAACATATAATTCCCAATATATTTTAATTTTTCGTATTGTGGATTGATAATATAATTTCCTGTTGTATCAATGACCCCTTGGTAATCCCCGAAAACCACAACAGCCATACCATCGACAAAGCTTCTACAGAAGTCAAACTGTGGATTGACAATATAATTTCCGCTGGTATCAATATAACCATATTTCGTATTATCGTCTTTTATCCCTACACAAGCAATTCCCTCAGAAAAATTTTCTGCTTCATCAAATTGAGGATTGATAGCAATATTTCCTTCAGTATTCAGGTAACCATAGTAATCACCATCTTTGTAGGGGATAAGACCATCATTGAAAAGAGTTTCATTCTCTTTTGCGGATTGTGTGGATTGTTTGGATGTTTTAGTAATTCCTGCATATACTGCAATTCCAGCAACAACCGCCATAACAACAGCACAGGCACCCAGAATGATGGGCATTTTTCTTTTCTTCGGTTGAGCAGTATTCTGAGAAATTTCAGCATTTACTAGAATTTGTTCTGTCAGATTTGCACCACATCCTGCACAGAACATATTATCTTCTTTATTTTTCTTTCCACATGTCTGACAAATCACTTTACGCATTAGTATTTTTTCTCCCTTTTCATCTTAATTTTACTAGTGAATAACTCATGAGTCTGTAATAATATTATATCATGCTCTAACTCATTTTGTATAGAGTTATTTTTGAACATGTTTTGCAAGCACAAATGCACACAAAAAAGCATCACACCGGACAAGTCCGATGCGATGCTCCCGTTGGTGATAAAGCTATGTTCAGATTTTTTTAATTACTTTTCGGGTATCAACGCTGAGTCAACATCCACACCTCCTTAAATTCTGTGACTTCGAGGCAAGTCGGGTAAATTCTGCAAGCCCTCGTACTATGACATGCTATACAAGATGTTTCAGACTGAACTGAATACATTGAATGACCAGAGAATTGAACGAAATGCCGTTCTTTGCCGCAAGCTTTTCCAGCTGCTCTCCCAGTGATTCCGGAAGCCGAATGGTCTTTGTAATCGTGCCATATTTGTTTTGAATTTTGAATTTTAAGTTTTCCATGTTATCTAAGTCTTCCATATTATCCTTGTCCTAACCTTTATAGAATTTACAACATTGAATCTGATATGCAGAAATGTTGCTATTTTAATTATACTAATATTTGATAAATAAAGAAAGACTCAAAAATGATTGCAATTGTGCATGAAAAACTGCTTGCAGTAGTTACATCATTTCTGAACACACTGTATCAGATGCCGCATCTGTTTCTTCCTGATTTTTCAAGGCAAACTGGATGCATTGATTAATCAGCTGATTCAGAGAAATGTTGTTTTTGGCAGCCAGAGTCTCAAGCTCTTGTGCCAGTGGTTCGGGGATACGGATTGTTTTGGTAACATGATCGTATCCTTTTGCGATTCTGAACATAGCTTTTTATGTACACAATGTATATGCCCATATTAGCAAAAGCGGATACATGCGTACAAGTTTCTCACCTCCGGTTTTGTTTTGCTGTTGCCATATTTAAGATATGGGCTATTCTTATTATATCGTATTGATAAGATGAAAACAATAGTGATATTGACTAAAAAAATCTTGTTATTTTTGGAACATACCATACACATGAGTAACAGAGTGAAAACAAACTAGAAAATGCATGAAGAAAAGAATAGAAGCAGACATATTCTGCCAATAATTAGATAAAAACTGCGGTACTGTTATAGTATCGCAGTTAGTCTATCGAAAAACCCTGATCCTTGAAAAAGAATCAGGGTTAAAAATTATATTCATTCAGAATTTTTTATGCTTTTGATTTAGAAGTTTTCGGAATGCCATATTTATTATAATACAACCCGAATGCAATACCACAGATTCCCCCCAGGATATGCGTCAACTGTGAAACACTGTCTTTTGTGGTGACACCCGTCACGACTTCCTGTCCGATATAGATCACCACAACTAGAATCAGCGTCAACGGAATTTTCCCGGATTTCACGGATGTGCAGGAACATAATACAATCATCATGAATGCAATGCCGCTTGCACCGAGCAGTCCGAGATCCGTCACCAGAAGATTCGCCACACCGCCAACCAGTGCCGTGATCGCCATCATACCGACAAGCCGTTTGCTACCGTATTTTTCTTCGAGCATCGGGCCAATCAGCGTAATCAGAAAGAAATTATTCATGTAATGCGTAACATCCTTATGTCCGAGAACATAACTGATCATTCTGATATACATCATAACATCAGAAACGCTTGTCCTGTAACAGGTAAACAGAGCCATTGTGGAATGCTGATCCGTTGCATAGCCAAATAACAGAATCACAAATGAAATAGCCGCATACCAGATAATCACAGGGGAATTGACTTCAATTTTCGGCAGGTTCATGCTGGACTAAACTATTTCAGAATAAGATAAAAATCATATCTTGGAATAGCCGAAGCTGTTCACGATCGCATCCACCTTTGCACCTTTCTTGCAAAGCTCGCATTCTGATGGCAGTGCGGTCTTGTATCCCGGCAGGTCATTCAATTCAAATACACTGTCGATCTCGATGCCATGATAATCCTTGATTGCACTGAAAATAGAAGCAATCCCCACAAGGATACCGCTGTAATACTGGAGACAGTCCACAGAACGTGTGATGGATTTGCCAGTTGACACGGAAGACATTAATAATAAAATGTTTTTATTATAGATATATTTCTGCAAGTTATCCCGGAAAATCATCTGATTATTCATGTTTGTTTCAGGTGTGATCACAGCCACATCCTGACCGCCGTTCATCCTGTTGGCAATATCAGCCAGTTCATGTGCCAGGAATGCACCGATCACTTCTGTACCTTCAAAGCACAGAATCGTATCAATTTTCTTGGAATGTGCATAAGCTTTTGCCAGTTCGTGTGCCGCCTCTTTTGCTGCACGGTACTGTGTTTTAATCGTTGTCATATCAACAAAATAATTGACATGAGAGTGATTGGTTGCGAAATGTCCGGGGATCAGTCCAAGCCGGACATTTTTATTATTCTTCGCTGTAATTGAAATCTGTCTTTCTTCCATAGTAAATTCCTTTCTTGTGTGAAATGATTTTCGCCCTGTCACTGCAATACTATTATTATAACACATGATTCCAGAAATTGCAAGCTTTTTTGAAGAAAAAATGACTCTGAAACAAATCAGAGTCAAAAATCAATCAAAATATCCTGAAATGATTAATCATGCCGTTCTGCTTTATCTTTCACATCTCTTCCGGCATCTGCCACGTCACTGACAATGTCTCCTGCGCCGTCTGCCACATCACTGACGATATCGCCTGCACCGTCTGCTACATCACCAACAATATCACCTGCATCATCTGCGACATCACCAACAACATCATTGACAGCATCGCCAAATTCATTTGTTTCATCGCTATTTTCAGGATCATAATTTCCATGATTATAGCGTTTTGGTTCAGTTGCCCGAACCGTTTCCGCCGGCTGATCCGGCTCTGTAACTCTCACAGCCCTGTCATGATCATCGGTCTTGTTCATGCCGCAGCCTGTCAGAGCAAGAGCCATACTGATCGCCGGAAGTATTGCATGTTTTCGTATCATGTGCCTGACTCCTTTCCTGCATTTACGGAGCTGAAAAATTCCAGCTCCGTAATAGTATAACCTGGCAGAACAGGATTATGCTTTTCAGAAAAATTTATCAGACTGAAATGCCATTAGCCCCAAATATCCTGCACGGAATATTCTTTTGTGATAAATTCTTCAGAATTTTCACTCTTTCTGAATGTGACAGTCACAATGCTGGATTCTTCATTATAAGAAATATGATAATTCTTGCCGGAAATGTGATAACTTTCTTCCTCGCATGACGAAATTAAAACATCATTCACATTAGCAAAAAAAGGTCTGAAATCAGAATCCATTTTCACAGATTCGATAAAATGGTAACTGTTTCCGCCTGATCCGGAATAATACCAGTAAAATTCCAGTGCATTCTCATTCCGGAACTGATACTGATTCACACAGAATGACGCACCAGTCCCCGGGATGGGATAGAAATGCATTTCATCTTCAAAAGTTTCATTGGAAGAATAACCTTTCATGACAGCCTCACATGCCCGGCAGTAAATCTTTGCGTTTTCTGCATCCTGTTTCTCAAGAATCAGTTGTCCAAGTCCGATTGTACCAACCAGAAAATCGGTAGGAGTCCGGCTGATCTTAATATCTGCTGTAATGTAATTGCCTGTTTTGGTTACATTCCAAGCACTTTCACGAGTGGGTTCTTCGTAGGACACCGGACGGAAATACACAGATTTTGTCTCAAAAAATTCTTCTGTATATTTCCCAAGTACAGTCTGTGCGATTTCCCCCGGCAGGATTTCCGCATACTTCGTCAATTCTTCATAACTGGAAATCAAGGCATTTGATCTTTCTACCAGGGTATCTTCATAACCCTCTATACTGTCAAAATCGTATTCATACGGAATTGACACAGCATCTTTCATGCCCCAAACAACTGCATCATAATCATATTTGGGAACAGCAACCTGTGAAATCAGGACTTTCTTTTCGCCAACAAATCCATTAATATAAATCTTATCATAATCAATCAATAATTGATTCTGTTTACTGGAAACATTGCCGATCTGCATATAAAAATCATCTTCGGGATTCTGCGCCCAGAGATTCAGGCAGAGAATGTTATCTTCAAAAAATTCCGGATTGTATGTTTCTTCCAGAGAGCGTACAACAGCCGGCTTGAACAGCGGCATTGTAACCTCCTGCAATTCCTCAAAAGACTGGATCACATAATTCTGATTGCTCATTGCAGAATCCCACCCGGCAACCGTAACAGATGCGGTACTGTCAATTGTTGTGACAGCTGTCACCTTTTCTTCTCTGTCTGCTGTAATTTCTCCGATTAATTCCTGTTTTACAAGAAGAAAATCGAAAATATTCACAACGCTGTCCTGATTCCTGTCATATTTCTCAAATTCAGATTTGGAAATACTCTGCTGACCATGCAGATATTTTGTGAGCATCACAGCATCTCTGACATAGATCTGATCCGATTCAGGAATCACTTTGTAATTCGTCAATTCAGCATCATTATCAGAAAATACCATAGAATAGACTTTCACAGAATCCATATCTTCTGGAATGGTGCATTCCCAGATAACCTGAGAAGCCGAATTGCTGTTCAAATAATCCCCTGCAAATGCTTTCACTTCATCAGCGGCATTGAACAGATCAAAACGCATGCTGAAATCACCCTGTGCCGTAAATTCCAATTGCAGAACGTCCCCGGCATGCAAATCCAGATTTTCCAGTTTGTACTCATGCCACCAAGGTTCAATACAGATATAAGGATCTGCTGTAGGAATCGGCTCAGGAAGATCCAGAATTTCCTCCGCATGTGCCGGAAGAACACACAGTGCAGCTCCTGCCAGGATGATCCCTGCAAGGGCTGTCATCATTTTCTTGTAATTTTTCATGATAATCTCTCCTTTGAAAAATTAAAAATTAATATATATCTTTCCTTTATTCTATCTCTGTTTTATAGTAATTATAAATTATCTCTGGAATTCTAACACCTCCCAGTCGTCAGAATTTTCAGAAGTCCGGAATTTCACAGTAATCATCTGCCTTGCATCGTCATAGGAAATAGCATAATTTTCACCCTGATACAAATCAGATTTTTCCGTTGTCCCGGCGGTGAATGGTTTGAAATCAGAATCCATTTCATAAGCCTGGATCAAACTGCATTTTGCTGTGTAATAATTTGTCAGATAGATTTCAATGTAGTTCCGTCCCTGGAACGTATACTGACTGACATTGACTTCCCGACCAGTAGCCTGGAAATGATAATCATGTGTTTCACCGTCGAATGTTTCCTTGCCGAGTTCCCAGTCCCGGACAGTTGTATAATTCCGGCAGGAAACTGTTGCATTCTCTGCGTCAGAGCGATCCAGGATTAATTGCCCGATTCCCAGCATCATGGCATCACAGCCGCAGCAAGGATAGATGCTCTTGACATCCATTGTGATGGAATCCCCATATTTTGTGACGTTCCAGGCTTCTTCTGTCACGTCGAGCATCCCGTATTCTACCGGACGGAAATAAACAGCTTTTGTTTCAAAAAATTCTTCTGTGTAGCGTTCCAGACATTCCGGCGGCAGGTACTGTGCATATTCCGTAAATTGCTGATAATCCGTAATCAACGGATGTTCCAGCTCCTGGAGATATTTGGAAGACGAAGTCCCGGAGAAAATATATTCATAATCCAGAGACTGTTCCCCCTGAATGCCCCATTTCACGGCGGAATATTCCTGTTTTGGGACGGCAACCTGTGAAATCAAGACTTTCCGTTCGCCGACAAAACCATTGATATGCTCTTTTTTATAATTGATCTGCAATTGCTGATTCTCACAGGACACATCCCCGATCTGCATATAGAAACCATCCATTTCATCCTGCATCCAGAGATTCAGACAAAGCGTGTGATCCTCAAAAAATGCGGAATCATAGATTTCTTCCAGGGATTTGACGACGCTTTCCCGGAACATAGGTGTAATGATCTGTTCCAGTTCCTCAAATGAATTGATGATATAATTCTCATCACTCATCGCAGAATCCCATCCCGGTGCTAACACAGCGGACGTGGCATCGACAGCACTTGTAAATTCGATTGTCTGAACTGGTTCGGATTGGATTTGACCGATTAATTCCTGTTTGACAAGAAGAAAATCGAAAATATTCACAACACTGTCCTGATTTCTGTCATATCTCTCAAATTCAGATTTAGAAATATTCTGTTGACCATGCAGATATTTTGTAAGCATCACAGCATCCCGGACATAGATCTGATCGGATTCTGAAATGACTTTGTAATTCGTCAGTTCAGCATCGTTACCAGAAAATACCATAGAATAGACTTTCACAGAATCCATATCTTCCGGAACGGTGCATTCCCAGACAACCTGAGAAGCCGAATCTTCGGCAAGATTATCTCCTGCAAATGCGTTCACTTCATCAGCCGCATTGAACAAATCAAAACGCATGCTGAAATCACCCTGTGCCGTAAATTCCAATTGCAGAACATCCCCGGCATGCAAATCCAGATTTTCCAATTTGTACTCATGCCACCAGGGTTCAATACAGATCTCAACATCTGTAGGAAGCGGCTCAGGAAGATCGAGAATTTCCGCCGCATGTGCCGGGAGAACACACAGCATACTTCCTGCTAAGATAACACCTGCAAGGGCTGTCATCATTTTCTTGTAATTTTTCATAAAACATACTCCTTTCTGGTTTACCTGATGCTGACTGCATCAGGATCTTTACTAATTAGACAGCAAAAATCCAAAAATATTGGAAAAAATTTTTGAATTTTTCAAAAATTTCTTATTTTTGTGAAAAATGCATAAATATGATTTTTTAATCCTGTACTGATTGATGATTTTTTAACAAAGCTCTTG
>CAMWOX010000013.1 GCA_947175975.1 uncultured Ruminococcus sp. | reverse complement strand
ACCTGAGAACCGTCCGGCAGGTTGACAATTTCGCCCTTGTTATTTTCGTTGATCACAGCATAGCCGCCTTGAAAGTTATCCACACCATGTGCAAAATGCGGAATTTCCGGAATTTCCGGAATATCCACACCAGGAATCCAGTTTGCGGCATCAATCAATCCATTCAGAACAGAAATTGCCAGATTGGCAACACTGATCAATCCGTTGGCAATGGCAGTCATGATACTTTTTCCGACTTCTGACCAGTCTGTTTCTAAGAATTTTTCCTTGATATTCTGGAGCATTTCAGGGATTTTGCCCAGCAGATCCGGGATTGCTTTTGACAATCCGTCTGCCAGCTTGCGGATTAATTCTGCACCAGTTTTTATGATCACAGGAGCTTTTGAGATAAAAGTATTTGCAAATTTTGTGATAATCTCGGGAGCTTTCTCAACAAGTACCGGAAGTGCCTCCAGTAAACCGTCCGCCAGTGCCATGATCAGATCCAAAGCACAGTCGATCAGTTTCGGGAGCTGATCCAGTAAGCCCAGGACAAGCGTCAGAACCATATCTGTTGCTGCCGGGATTAGATCCGGGAGAACACCGGCAATCCCCTCGACCAAGGCAAATAAAATATTCATGCCTGTTTCCAGGAATGCAGGCAGTTGGATTGTCAATTCATTCACAATCGTAACAATCAGTTCACCGACTTTTTTGAGCATTCCAGGAAGTGCGGTTGCAAAGCCCTGTGCAAGGGAAATCAGGATAGCCGAACCGCCGTCAATCAGTGCAGGAGTCAGCGTGATCAGCGTGTCAAGCAGATTTTCGATCAGTTCGCCGCCGGATGCGATCAGCTCCGGAATAGAATTTGTGATCCCGGTCACCAGATTTTCAATGATTCCGGGAGCTTTATCTTTCACAGTTGCAAGAATTTCGTCAATCTTATCGCCAAAATTTTTCTGAATCAGTCCCAGACCGACCAGCACAAGCCCTGCAATCGCACCGAATCCAAAACAGTTCATGAGGACATTGGCAAACGGCAAAGCACCTTTGGCAAGTACGGAGAATAATTGCCCGAATGCAGTTCCGATGACACCGAACGAATCCTTAACCATTCCGCCGAAATTTCCTAATATACTGCCTGTTTTGTTTAATGATTTTTGCAATACATTAGGTAATTTATCAAAAGTGACTTGTATATTTTCTTTTGCAATTTCTTTAAAAAATCCTCCGAACATACTGATATCACTCTTGGCTGACTGAAATGCTTTTGAAATTCCTTTTGAAAAATTCTGAAAACTTTTTGTATTTGTGAAGGAACTTGAAATTTTTTTAAAAGAATTTTCAAAAACTGTTGCTGTGCCGCTGATATTTTTTGTTGTTGACGACAACAAGCCTTGAAAATTGCCGAATGCCTGACTCACAACATCAATTGTGTTGCCGATCCCGGAAAATACAGACCCAAATGCAGAAATACCACTCCCTGCGGCAATCAGAGCCGGAGCAATCAAAGCAATTTTAGCAAAGATCTCGGTGAAGTCCTGCAAAGTTTTTCCCTCTGCACTGAGTTCGTGCAGTTTGTCAATCAATTTCTGTGCAATGCCGGGGAGTTCCTGCAAAATTCCAGGGAGATTGCCTGCGCCGTTCATTGCTTGCAACGGCGGAAGTATTTCTTGAAGCACCGCTGCAATCCCGTCAAGGGCATTGCCCTGATTCTTTGCCGCAATAAATATATCAATTATATTCTGAATCGCATCAACAACGCTCCGAGCCTTGTCGACCAGATCGTACATGGTGGGAGCGAGTTCTTCACCGATTGTATTTTTGATGGCACTGATACCGCTTTTCAGGATTTCAAACTTACCAACAAGAGTATTGTCCATTTGATCGGCAAGTTTTTGGCAAGCGTCTTTAGAGTTTGTAATAGAATTTACCAGATCATTAAAATCTTCGTCAGATGCATTGACAATGGAAAGCAACCCCGTGAATCCCCGTTCTCCTGCCAGCAAAGTTGCATTTGTGGCTTTCTCCATTTTCTCCATTCCAGAAAATGCTTGCCGGAGGTCTTGCATCACTTCTGCAAAACTTTTGACATTACCCTCGCTGTCCTGCAAAGAAATCTGGTATTCTTCCATAAGAGCGGCGGCTTCTTCTGTTGATGGATTCATGAGACCATTTATAATATTTTTAAGATAGATACCAGCTTGACCGGATTTAATCGCATTATCGCCCATTAATCCCAGTGCGACGGCAATATCTTCTATGTTGTAGTCCATTGTTCCGGCAAGTGTTCCGACATATTTCATGGATTCGCCCATCATGTGGACATTGGTATTCGCACTGGTAGCCGCTGCCGCCAGGACATCCGCAAAATCTCCTGCTTTCCTTGCCTTCATGCCGAACGCTGTCAGTCCATCCGTGACAATGTCGGAAACTTCGGCAAGATTTTCGCCTGCCGCCGTTGCAAGGTTCATCACAGGAGCAATGCCATCAATTATTTCGCCTGATTTCCAACCTGCCATTGCCATATATTCCATTGCCTCGGCTGCTTGCTTTGATGTGTATCGGGTAGTTGCACCCATTTCCTTGGCTTTTTCGCTGATGTCTTCAAACTCTTTCGGTGTTACCTTGGCTAATGCACCTACTCTGGTGATTTCATCCTCGAATATCGCAAATTCCTTGACGCATTCTGAAACGCCACTAAGGGCAAGCCCACCAATTGCCGTCTCAATGGCGGCTAATTTTTTGCCAATGCCGGTAAGTCCATCCCCGAAATCCTGCAAAGTTTCACCGATATTGTGACAGGATTTTGAAAACGATTCCAGGGATTTCAACGCAGATTGCATATTTTTCTGGAATCCCGAAATTTCAGCCGTTACTTTCGCCGAAAGTGTATAATCTGCCATTATATCCCCCTTTTTTTGCAGATATTATAAAAATTGATTGGTCAGCGTCTTGACTGTACCGCCAAGCGTGATTGTGTTCTGTGTCGGATCATCTAGCCGGATCTGGATCTCATTCACGGTCAAAATGACCGGTTCTGCGTTCTTTTGCAGGATCACAGGAACCTTGCACCCGATTGTAATCGGTGCTTCTGCGTCGTCAAGGATTGACAGATCAATTGCCTGAACTTCGATCATAGCTGCCGGTGCAGAGAGATTGAAAACCTGCTCTCCCAAGTGATTAAAAAAAGTCATTTCGTCATTGCCGTAATTTGACATCCAATCATCAAATGCAAACGCATCTTCTGTATATTTCTTTGTGACAATTCCGTATGTTCTGGCAAGATCAATATTAATAAATAATGCAGTATTTTTTGCTTTTTTGATATGTCCGTTATAATAATAAAAATCTTTGTCGTAACTATAAAATTTCGAAGTATAGATCGCATTTCCGTTTCCGTCGACCGGTACAATTGCCGTCGCAAAATCCGTGTAATCCAGTGTCTGCGTCAGAGAAATGATATTTACACCAATTTCTAATTTTTGTTGGATTGGTTCCGAACTTCCTGCATGATAAATAATTTTCCAGATACCGCTACCCTCTGCACCAGAACTAAGATGTTCATCAGATTCCGTCACTTTCAGCCAACCGCCGAAATAATCAATTAATTTTGTCTGAATGGCTTCCATTGCAGTCAGATGTTTTCCAGTGTAGCGAATATATGATTTATTGTCATTAAATCCGGTTGTGACAGGCTGGAATGTCCGATGTAAACAGACCGGGTTAAAATCCTGAGAATCAATCAGCGACCGGATTTTGTCACGGTAGATATTTACAAACCATTTGAACATTTCAGACGGATATATGTTAAAATGAAATGGTTCTAGATAAATATCCGATAAATAGCCAAGAACCCCCTCACAAGTGACGGAACAGGTGCCGTATAAATCCGTTTCCAGTGCTAAGGGATGACCGCCCCAGAGAAATTCGTCATTTTTGTAGACAGCCACATCCCACAGGATGCCTAATCGCACAATTTCGGCATAATCCGGGTGTGTCGGCGGAATCCGGAACGTGAAAGACCCTGCCCCGGTTTTCTGCATTTTCAGATCCGGTTCTAAAATATGATAATCTTCTGATCGTGCATCATGCAGTAAATTCCAGATTGGACGATTCCAGGACGATTCCGAGATTCCATCCGGAGAAATGTTCTGCTGCATTTTGTTCTGATCCGACCATTTGACAGTATAAATTGCCGGCATTATAATTTCCCTCCCCGGTATTGAATGGACAAGGAAATTGCCTGCTCCTTGGGATTTTCAAAAATCAGTGTAAGCGATTCCTGTTCCAGCGTGAAAAGATTCAGATTGACACCAGGCGTCAAAGAATGATTTTTGCCTTGGGTTCTGAGCGTACAAGTATCATTGACTGTAATCCGGGGACGCACTGGCAGATCCGAGCCGGGCAGAGTTATCTCCAGAGTTCCGTTTGCAGGAATGGATAAATTTCCAAATTCCCGGATTACTCCCGTTTCAAAATTCAGAGGATCCCACAACCAGTCGCCGGAAGAATCAGCGACCTGGTATTTGTAGGGATATGCGTCCATGGAGATTGTAAAAACGCTGTGAAAATTATCCTGTCTCTGGGAAGAAACCGTGCAGCGTCCCTCGTAGTAATATTCCGGATCAGAATCCAGGATCATCTGCATCATGCGACCGTGCAGTTGTGCCAGGATTTCAGAATATTCTTCATGCCATTGTGAACCTGATCCGGGATATTTCAGCGTAATTGTGATGTTTCTGTTTTTGTAGACGGGTGATCCGGTCAGTGTCTCGGACAGATCCAACAGACCATGCCGACCGGGGATATTGACTGTAAAAATTTCTGTTTCCGGCGGATCAATTACAATATCCGTCCAGTAGGCTTGCCAGTCATCCCATGTGTGAAAACCGCCTAATCCGGGCGTCCCGTTTGTCCAGCCGTCTTTGCCGTTGAATGTCACACCGGGGCTGATCTGTCCGGAATAAGGGACGCCGGGACAAATTATCTGATTCTGCATATTAATTTCTCTTTTCAGTTTTTGGAATTTTTCTGTGATTTGCTATATAGATTTTCGCAATCCAATTTGTGTTGTCCTGGGACTCCACCTGTTGGGCAATTCTGGTCTGTTCCTGCCGTTCCTGTAAATCGCCCTGTTTCGGTTGAACTTTCCATAATTTTTTAGGACGCTGATTTTTCTTCCGGAATACATTGGACACAGCATTTGCAACAGCAGCAGATAAGATATTAGAATCTGCTATCAGTTTATTTTCGTAGGCTTTTACGATAAATAATTTTTCTTTCCGGGTCAGTGCGTCATATTCTGCTCTGGAATAGCCGAAATTGGCGGCAAAAAAAGCGAAGTCCTGTACTTCGCTGTAAGCCGCTGTGTTCGGATCAGATTTTTTTGTGGATTTTCCGGCATTTCCAAGATATTCTAGTTGGATGAACCGTTCTGGAATAAAAAACCGCAGTCCTCAGATAATGTATTCACTACATCCATCATTACCGGCAGATAGCCGGATTCCTGGATCTGCTTTTCTGCAAATTCCAGGGCTTTTTTCAGCGGCGCATAGACGCCGTTCTGATTCAGCAGACCCATTGCAAAATAGTGTTTCACCACAGAAATCGGCGGATATTTGCCATTGACAGAGGCATCCACCGCAAGCGTGACAGCGGTCATTCCTGCCGCCTGTTCGATTTTTTCAAGTCTGCCCAGATTGTAATGCAGATGATATTCCTGATCGTCTAATAAATAAGCCATTTGCAAGCCCTCCTGATTAATTATTTACTTCTGTGCCATCGGAATTAACAGTTTTTCCAGTGTTATTGAAATGATAGATGACTTCCCCCACTTCGTCTGTCACGGTGACTGTGAAACTGGTGGAATGAATCGGATTCGCACCGCCAATTGCAACAATAGCTGTTCCTGTATAGGAACTTGTCATGTCGTTGGCATAGGTAATTGTAATGATCTGATCGGGTGCATTCGCTGTCATCTCAAATTTATTGACATTTTCGCCGTAAACATGCGAAAAATTATAACTCCGCACGTCAGTCGCAAATGCCTGATTCAGGTGTGTGTTTGTAACCATAGAACGCAGACCAGCCGGGATATTGTCATCTGCCTTAACATGACCATCATCCAGCTCCGTGCTTTCGGTTAAATCCACCAACGCCCCGTTGCCGCCGAGTGTCAGGGAGTATGTCACAGCATCGTCATAGGGTGCATCCAGACTGTAATCCGTAATGCAGGCAAGACCGCCGAACAGGCTTTTGAGGTTGCGTTTATCAATCACTTTCAGGCAGACAAGATCACTGGACTCAAACAAGCGTCCCAGCAGTTTATGGGATTCAGAACCCATCACATAGACACCGTCCGAGTCAATGCTCCATTCTTTTGCACCTGCAATCTGGGATTTCCAGCCGCCTTCTGTTGTTTTGCTAGTGACATCAATTGTTTCAGCAGATCTTGAAATAGAAAGCCCCTGCTGTCCGGCAATGCCAAGCAGTTTGTCGCCGTTTGCCGTAAAAATACACAAAAGCCAGTCTCCGCCGGAACTTGCGACGGCATCCGGAATATCGCAATAAGCGACCTGACCATATGTTGTAGCCATAAAAATCATTTCCTTTCAGAATTTAAATTTTTGTTTTAAAGCCGTAGCTGACCATGATTTCATAGCCCAGCACGGCATGAAATTCCCCTGTTTCGTCCTGATGCAATGCCTGTACGCCTGTTTCTGTCTGCAAGATGTTAGTGATCCCCTTGGGGAGTGCAACCCGTTCCGTAAGCGTTTCTTCTATGATTTTTATCATAGAATAAATTTCCGTCCGGCAATCGGACGGAGCTGCAATTGCATGTACATACGCCGTAAATGTTTCCTTGTACATGGTCTTGGTAGACGAATCTTGTTTATTGACAATTTCCACAAATATCAACGGAGAGGGCGCATTCTCCGGAACGGCATCATAACAGGGATATTTTGTGTGTTTCCGAAGTGTATGCAGGATTGCGGCGGCAATTTCGGCAAATCCCAGTTTTTTCAGCATCATTTTTTTAACGCCCCCGTTGCAAGCCGGATAAATTCAATCCGGGTATCATTCACAGCGGATTTTAAATAATACTGTCCTGGAACATAGCCGATGTTTTTCCCATTCCGGACAATCCTGTGTCCGTATTCGACATGCGGTGCATAGCTCCGGGTATAACCGACTTCGCCGTCACGGCTTTTTGTCGGATTGACTTGCCGGAGAGATTGCTGTAATTTCCCAGTGTCTCCTCTCGGCGTTTTCTTCCGGGCTGTATTTCGCAGATATGTTGTCGTCTCTTTCAGCACATCTAAAAAATCCTGCTGAGATTTTGCTTTCAATCTGGCATATAACGGCTGCAAACCGTCAAGTGCAATGGTGATTTTCATGCTGATTGTGCCACCTTTCTAATTGGACGAGAGAAAAATCCCCCCGGATTTTCTCATAAATGCTGGTAATCCGGAAATCCTGTGCATGAATCCGGATACCTGCTGCTTTTCTCAGCAAATGCAAGGGGACATCTGTCAGCAGCTCCGGACAGGATTCTGTGACATCCCTGCCGTCAAGTGCGGTTTCCGTCGCAGAGATTCCGGATATTCTTGCACTGTAAGCCCGACAAATTTCATGTAGTTCTTTGATCGGATTGCCAAGCATGTCTCGTCCGGTTTCGATTTCTTCCAGTAATTTAATTTCAATATATCGCATAATTGATTTTTCACCAAAATCTAATTTTTTTGCTTCCGGTTTCCTGATCCACAGAATCCTGATAAGCCTCAAGATCCGGTTCGTATTCGGCTAAAATATCTTCCACAAATGATGTTGAAATCTTATCTGCACCCTCAGAGGCAATCCCCTCGTAAGATAACCGCCGCCATAATTTCACGACAATATCCGCCGCAATCGGTTCCAGGATCTCCGGGAGTATCTGTGTCCGGACACGCAGACAGATTCTTGTTTCTGCCAGATCACAGATTTCCCGGAGAATGGATGCACGGTGCTGATCCGGATCATGCTGTAATTCTCCGGCTAGCCGTGTTTCCGTCCGTTCCAGTAAACTCATTCTGCAATTGTGCCGACAACGATACCGTCAAGCCGTTCCGCAAAGATCGTAAGTCCTGTCAGGATCGTTGTTTCAAAGTTCGTTCTGGTATTGTCCGGCGTATGCGTGATGCCGATTAATCCAGTTTGATCTGTCGTAAAATTGAATGCCTTGTTGATCTCGCCACCAGAAATCAGCGGATACGCAATATTGATATTATCCGCAACTGTTGCATAGAATTTGCCCTCCGGGACGCTTGCGTTCGTGATGAGTTTCACATCCGTGAATGCTTTGAAATACGTCATGCCGAACGCAGTTTGTGTGGAAATGTTCGCAGAACCGATATATTTGGATGCGTCCATCGGATTAACCAGCACAATAACGTCCCCGGCGGCATCATCTTCAAACAAAATCTGGAGTTTTCCCCACGCATTGGCAACAGCAGGCTGTAAGGAATCCCCGGTTGCTGTGCTAGTGCCTTTGGCAAGAAATGCGGCGAAAGATTTCCGGATTTCACTCTGAATCTGCCGGAGCAATTTGTTATCTGTTTCCGTGACAGCTTCATCAAAGCCACTGCGCTGGATAGCTTCCAATGTGACGGCTTTGCGGTATTTGCTGTAAGAAAGTTCATAAGTTTCCGCAAGTTCCTGCTTGACTTTGGATAACGGAATCAGATCCCCCTCAGCGACGGTACCGTTGGCAAGCGTCACCACACTGGAATATGTCTTGATCAGCGAACCGCTTGCCATCGGTGTTCTTCTTGTGATGTTAAGCAATTCCTGCAATTTTGCAATGCCGCCATTGAAACGGTTCACAAAGTCAATGCTCTGCGCTTTCGCAAAGTCTGCTTGCAGTGTCGTATTTTCCTGTACTGCCATAATAAAAACCTCCTGATTATGCAAATAACTGCATGTTTTCGTTGATTGCCTGGATTCTTGCCTTGTTGTCCTTGATCGCAAGAATCTGCTCTTTTGTCATGGAATTTTTAACCGTCCCTGTCCGGGGCGTTCCGGACTTCATCCGCTCCCGGATGCCGTCTTCAACGGCTTTGGTGTACATCCCGGCGAATGCTGCGACATTAGATTTCGTTGTTTCTGCATCCGCTGTCACAATCATAGCAAGTAATTCATCCGGTGCATGGATGTTCTTTTCAGCCAGGATTGCCCTTGCCGTTCCCTGCATCTGTGCCAGCACAACTTGACTCTGAAGCTTTTCAAGCTCTGTCTTGTACTGATCCCGTTCATAGACAAGCTTTTCAGACTCATTCATACCGGCAAGCTTTTCCGCTTCGGATCGTGCCTGTTCCTGCTGTTTGGTGTAATTAGCAATTGCAGCCTGGATCATTTTGCTGACGCTTTCGGCGGTGAGTTCCGGAGTTTTGGCTTTTTGGGATTTTTCTGTTTCCTGGGCTGTTCCGGTATCTGCACCGGATTCACCGGGATTTCGGTCTGTTTCGGTTGTGGAAACAACTGTATTTTCTGTATCATTCACAAATATTCAGCTCCTTGAATTAATTTATAAAATTTTTAAATAGTTCCTGCATTTCTTCCAGTGTCCGACCACCCTCCATTCTGGTGCATTCCTTGCCGGAATCGTCAAGCAAGATAGTACAGGGGACGTGTTTCACATACAGTTTTTTAGCGAGTTCATGACCGCCGTACACATCCTGGACGTGATATGCTTGAAATTTTGCGTGGATCTGTTCCGCATACAGGATCGCTGCAAGCTGTGTTGCCGGGCAGGATCCGCAATAGCTTGCATGGAAGAATAATATTTTCATGAGTTTTTTAGAGATTCAGCTCCTTTCAGAGTATCAAAAAACCACCTGTTTCCAGGCGGTTCTAAATTATTTAAGATTCCTCTAAAGTATACAACTCTTTTATTTTCTTAATCAATACTTCTGGAAAATCCTTTTCTTCTATGTTTACTGGCTCATAACCGAGTCCTAACCATCTGTCAAGCGTATTAGAAAAAGGTATCACATTAAGTTTTGGCAATTTTTCTTTCCCAGAAAGTCCAACATATTTGCGGTATCCTTTGGGATGCTTGAAAGGTTTATCCAGTTCAACAATTGCATAAAAAATGCAATCAGAACGATCTCTATCTATCAATACAATTTTCATAAATATCAGCCTCAACTTTCTATTTTCACAACTTTTATTCCCAATTTTTCTAATTTGAGCTTTAAATCCGGATCTATACTTTCTTGGTAATATACTACTTCAACATCATCAAGTGATAAATCACCATGATATTGGAGTTCGATATATTCCACCATGGCATGTTGACAAAACTCTATATGATTTTTAATCAAACCATTGTTGAATTTTACAGAAGCCTCAATTATTTTTTTTGTAAAGTCGTCTTGTGGGACAGCACATACAGATGGTTCAGAAACCTTTCCAGCAAATAATGAACTATTATTGCTAATATTATTCAAAGAATCACCCACTGTAAAGGTTGTTCTGTCAAAAAGTTTATTTCTATTAAACTGAACTATAATTTTGCCATAATCAGCGGCTTCTTCATCTGCAAATGAGAGTGCTTTATCTTTTCCAGCAAGAAATCCGTACTTTTCAAACGCTCTGTTCTGAAGCTGTGAAGGATCAACTCCAAATAATGTTTCAGATGCTTTCTTTCTTATTTCAGGATTATAAGCACCCATCGAGCTTTGCGTTTCCATTTGATTTTTGAAACGTTTGTCATCTGAATTAGAAATTGTATTTAATACACTTTCCCGAATCCTTACGCAGAAATCTCCTTCATCAAGCAGAGTTTTCAGTACTTTTTCTACTGCTTCCCTGTTTTCAGGTTTCATGATTTCTGTATCCTGGATTTTCTTCATGTATGCTTCTTTCGCTTTCTCGTATCCTGCCAATGTTTCTGGCACTTTTATTGTACCATTTTTGCGGCTTGCTGTCAAGCCTGTTTGTCTGCGATTTCGGGGATTTTCTGAATTTCTTTCAGTGTACTTTCCGGAATTTTTTTCGTGGACGATATCAAAGAAACATCTGCACCAAGGATGCATAGGCGGAAAATTCACACCTGGACGGCGTTCCGAAATCCGGAATCGCTCCCCGGTCAAGGACGCACACAGGTCACAGGTCTTGCCGTCGCAGAGTGCAACGTATTCATAATAGGCATAGTCCGGGTCATTCAGGTAGGTTTGCATTGCCGCTTCATTCGCTAAGAACGTATCTTCCGTGAATACTAGGCGTTCTATGTTCCGCTGAGAAACTGTCTGGAATTTGTTTTGTACGGACTTGGAAATTGCTTTGTAGCTGTCGCCCCGGATCATTCCGTTGACGATCTGCGTCTGGAGCGTCTGCGTCAGGGCATTCCTGTTATGCCAGATTCTAGCTGAAAAATCCTGATTGTTGCACCAGTCCTGTCCGACGACCATCCGGAGCATGTCGCTGTCGATCCGATAGAAACTCGATCCATAGCCCATTTGTTCGGCGATCAGATTTCCGGCTAATAACGCCATCTGTTGAAAATGTGCCTGTGCCTGTGCAATCTCATAAGCACCCATTTTCAGTTGCTGGATCGCAACGGAAGTCCGCAGTCCCTCTAAGCGGTCAAGCTTGTAGATGCTTTCCCGAACTGACATAAGATGTGCATACTGTGGATATTGTTTCTCAAAATCCTGGATTTTCTCATACAGGAGCTGTTTGTCAGCATCTGAGAGCGATTGCAATAAATTCCGGTACTGGATAACGTTATTTGTGCCGTATTTGCTGTAATAGGCAGCAATGTCCTGATCCAGCTCCGCCGCCTCTTTGTTGTAATACTGTCGCAAATTCTGGAATAATGCCTGTTCATGGAGTGCAATGCTGTTCTGCAATTCCAGTGTACGCTGATCCCAGTAATTCGACTGATTAGCCATCTTCTACACCCGTCCTGAAATTCAGATACTGATCTGATGCAGAACTGCTGTTCTCCTGATCAATGTCCTGCATTTCCTGTTCCACATCATTCACGGCAGAAATCACAGAAAGCTGTGTTCGTCTGCTTGTGATCCCGGACATCTGGGAGGCTGTCTGTGCCTCTTCCAGAAGATTTTTCGGGACATTAAAAGTGAATCTGTAAGTCAGATCTTTCCAGAGCTGTTTTTCAGATTCTGTCGTTGCGATCACGGATGCAACCAGCCGCCACCGCTGATTCATGCCACTAGCGAATTTTCGTTCTTTTTCCTTGGCACGATTCCGCATAGGCTGTAGCTTGTACGCCAATGCCGTCCCGGAGCTGCCGCCAAATTCTTCATCCGAGATGTTAGCGACCATTGCCATGGAGAAAATCAGCGTTTCCAGACGGTCTAACAAATTTTCCTGCGTGGTGTCGCCGGTTGTTTTTGTCAGAAATTCCACATCTACGGCACTGAGCATGGTTTCATCCATCGGCGGCACCTGGATCACTCGATCTTGCCGGATTGTCCGGAGATTTTCAGGATCCAGATCAACGCCTTTTAACAATAAATAATTGTCAGCGAATGCGTCCACATCATTTGCCTTTTCAGATAATGCCTTTTCATAAGCATTAATCAGACTTTCTTCATGCTCAAATGCTCCAAAGCGTTCGTCATTTTCGATATATTCCACAATCGGAACACCGTCAAAAAAATGCGGTCTGGATTCATCCGTGAAATGCAGAGAGCCCTCGTCCGTAAATTCCAGGATTTCAGATCTGGTATAGACAGTGCCGTGCATGACGTGATTCCGGTCAAAATAATAGCGAATCCCATATAACGGACGACGTTCCACAGAATCATCATAGATGATAAATGCTTCCAATGGCGTAAAATATGTAATTCGGACGTTCGCATTTTCATCCAGATAGCACAGTTCAAAGGCATTTCCGTAAATACTGGAAATTTTGGACAATTCCGCAAAACTGTCATCCAGATCGTTGGCTTTGTGGATCTCCAGAATCTTTGCCAGAAAATGCTTGTCCGGACATTCTGTCTTGACCGGAATCCCGATAAATGCACCATTGAACGTGTCAACAATATATTTCGGGATATTGGCAAGAATCCTGTTATCTGGTTTCCAGTCCGGCTTTCTGGGTTCTTTCAGAATTGGATGCCGGTTTTCGTACAGCTCCCGGAGATGCTGAAAACGGACACAGTCCATCTTGTGTTCTTTCAGCCAGAATGCCAGCATATCCGTGTCGAGGATTTCGTCTTCTCCCATGATATAATATTCCAGCCGTCTGAATGGTGTATGCAAAATTACAACCCTCCCTGTATGCCCTGGATTCTGACGGTTTCCCGCATGATCGTATTGACGAAATAACGCATATCATCCATGGCATGGTCATTTTCTTTGATAACGCTGTCCTGACTGGCTTTGCTGTCCCAGCGATACAAGCCAAATTCACGGATAATATTCTTGCAGTCCGGAGAAATAAAAATCCGGTTCTGTGCAAGCATTGCTGCTGTCCGTCGGATGCCGTCGACGACATCGTTTTTTCCTTTCCGGACTAAGAACCCGTTTTGTCGCAATTCCTCGATAAAGCTAGCCGCTGATGGGTCAACAATGACAGATTCTATTTTTCGATTGCCGGCAAGTTCCTTGATTCTTTCCACATACTGCGAATTGGTAAGCAATCTCTGTTCCGTTCTGCCGCTGTAATAAAACTCTGCGATCCGGTAGGCGGTCTGCTTGTCATACAACCATAGACCCGCTGAGAACGCATTCAGTGTACCATAATCCACAGAGATATAATATTTGCCGGTTGGGAGCTGATCCTGGATTCTGGTATGCCTGATCCTGTCAAACATCGGATAGACAAGCCCCTCAGCGAGTACCCACAGCCCACGGATATATCTGTCATAGAACACGCCGGAATACAGCGTTGTCGTCTTCGCAATTTTCTCCGGTGTCATGATCGGATTGTCCTGCATCTCAAAATGCAGATGCAGCACGTCCGGACGCTCTCCGGCATCCGTTTTCAGAATCCATTGTTTATAGAACCAATGCTCCGGACTGTCAGGATTGCAGTTAAACCATAATTTCGCATTTTCAACGGACAGCGTTCTGGCAATTGCCTGATTGACGAAGCTCTCCGGTTGGAGTGCAACTTCGTCAAACAGAATCCCGGCAAGCGTGATGCCCTGCACCAGTTTATAGCTGGATTCATCCTTGCCGCCGAAAATGTAGAAATAGTTTTCATGACCGCCGCCGGAGATCGTCAGGACGTGCTTGCTCCCGATATATTTCAGCTTGTAATAGTAGGTGATGTCCGTCATCTGCTGAATGGTCATCAGGATATTTCTCTCCGTTGCCTGGACGGTATTTCCACAGAATGCGAAATTTTGATGATCGAACTGACTCATTGCCCAGTGTACGAAACTGCACGACATTGCCGCCGTCTTGCCGGACCGGACAGAGCCATCACAGATCAGCGCATACTTTTCAGGATCATAGCACCAGTGAAAAATTTGTTTTTGTTTGTCTGATAATTTCTGGAAAATCATGCAGTTTCCCCCAGTGAAATGCATACTTTTAAGAAGATATTAAAAAATATTTTGAAAAAACAGCTATTTTTAGAGACTATTTAAAATTTTACGCACAAATTTACGTACAATAATTAAAAACCCGTTTATTTTTTTACTTTTTTTGTCAGTTTTCTTCCAGTGCTTTCAGCAGTGCTGGCAGTTCCTGTTCACCAGTTGCACCGGACTGCATTGCCTGTTCTTTGAGTTTCAGCTCACGTTTCTTCAATGCCAGTTCCATTTGTTTCGGAGATTCTCCGGACAGCTCCAGAACTAACTCAAATGCTTTCAGATCGCCGTCTAGCGACTTCTCTATTAACATTGTAATAATTTCTTCAAACAGTTCTGGATGCTCTCTCAGCCGTTTCTTCGTGGCACTCCGGAAGCTCCGGGAGATCCCAGATGCAATGCCGCCTTTTTTTGCAATTTCTCGTCGTTCGCTCTCAGTTCGCTGATTCATTGGAATTAAATTCTCATTGTTCACGTCACCACCTCAGTGCAAAAAGATAACACAAAAGCACCTGATTCTGATCAGATGCTCTTGTGCAATATTTTATTCTATAGAGAGGAATTACTTAGTTTCAGCCGTTCTTCTATGCTATTATTATATCACATTTCAGAGTGCAAATCAATGCAAAGTTTGTCAAGCGCTGTTTTATGTTTATTTTTAACACTCCGAATGCAATAGTGCATTTTATCAGCAATCTGCTCAAACGTCAAATATTTTAAGTATTTCCAGATCAGAATTGTTTGTAGATCCAGATCCGGAATTTTTTCAATTGCTGATGTAATTTCTTCCCGGATCTGTGCAAGTTTCCGGAGCTGTTCTTCTGCTCTGTGTTCCGTTTCGATCAGCCGGAGCAGAGCATCTTCCGTGCTGTTGCCGGAGCTGTTGCCGCTGATTCCGGCATAACGACTCAGCCGTTGTGCAAGATGGCTGTCACACTGTCGCTTGGCTTCCAGTGCCTGTGCTTTCCGCTCGGCATCCCTGGCACGTTCCAGCCATCTGATTTTGCGGTTCTGTTCTGCTGTCATGTAGGATTCTCCTTTCAGGATTCTAGTTTTTCAATTTCGGTTCTGGTAAACACTTCATCACCGGTCATTGCGCCGATGCACTGCACAGCAAGCCGGTATTTTTCCACAGGATTAGACGATTTTCCAATTTCACTCCGGAGCAAATCTGACTTTCGGATGCAGTCGTTCCATTCCCGGATCGCCTGCTTAGCAAGATCCGCTTTGTGCCGTTCGTTCTCATAACGGGAATGCAGCCGTTTCTTGCGTCGTTCCGCCTCGGATTTTTCCAAGTCTTCAAATTTGAACGCATAGTAGATTGCCCGGAGTTCCGCAAAATATTGATATTCCACAGGCGGGAAGTCTTTGTAATCCAGCGTTCCAGCATAAGATTGCTTTTCCAGCGACCGGAATACTTCTGGATCAGAGAAATCCGGGAGAGAATTTTCAATTTTTGGAATCATGTAACATGCTCCTTTCTGAATTGGTGGAGGGGTGGAGGGCGTACTATATACCCTCTTTATATTTTTTAATTTTTCATATTTTTAAATTTTCAATTTTTTATGCGATGGGTAGTCATAGCCTTCCACCCTTCCACCTTCTGAAAATCAATGACCAACTGTAAGAGGAGTATAGTCTGAAATCAATTCCAGACCTTGGTAATAATTGCTGTCTTTCTTTTTTACTTTTGTGAAATTTTTAGAGATTTCTTTTCCAAATTTACTATTCGGGAAACAATACTCACCGTTTTCCTGACACCATTTTGAATAAACAGCGTAAAGCTGGGAGGCTTTCACGGATCCAGAACCTACCGTACAGCAAGCATTCAGGAACGTGCCGATCACATCCATTTCTCTCCGGTATTCTTTCACGGCGTCATAGACAACTTTCGGCATCTCCAAGCCCTCTTCCTGCCACAGTAGACAGCCGTCTGCCATCCATTTGAAAATCTGTCCGGATTCTTTTGCAAGTTTGAATTTCAGCTGTTTGTCTACTTTGTTCGCCGGAATGCAGGCATTGAACGGGATCATGTGGACACGTCTCCAGATGCCCGTATCTGTTCCCCTGATCACAGGTTTGTGATTGGTTGCCATCCAGATTTTAAATTCCGGAGAAAATTCAAACTCCTCACAATACAGCTTGCGGACAGTCATAATATCGCCGCCGGTCATCTGTTTCAACAACGCCTCATTGAGTCGAACATTTTCGTTTGTTTCGGAGCTGGTCACCATCCTTGCACCCTTTAATCTGGCAATGTCAGAAGTCTGGGAATTGCCGGCTTTCTGTTTCACCATGATCGTCTCCGGTTGGATGTTATTTGCGTAATCGCCCATAATACTCCGGATCAGCTCCAAAAATGTTGATTTTCCGTTATTGCCTGTGCCGTACAGGAAAAAAGCACACTGCTCTTGTGTAGATCCCGTCAGAGAATAGCCGATTGCTTTCTGGATATACCGGATTAATTCTTGATCACCTTGAAAAATATCATCCAGGAATTTCAACCATAATACAGGCTTTGGAGCATTCGGATTGTAATCCAGGGCAATTTGTTTTGTGAGAAAAGCATTTTTATCATGTGGCTTTAATTTTCCGGTTCTCAGATCAAGAATGCCGTTTCGGACGCCGATGATGGTTTTGTTGCGGTCGAGCATTTCCGGCAGAACCGGTGCATAATGCTGTGCTTCTTTGAGCATGTTTGACTTCGGAATGAAATTTCTGGACTTTGTGACATGTTTCTGAAACTGTTTCAGGATTTTTTCATCATCTGCGTATAAATTAACATCCTGTTCCATGGCATTGATCACAGCGTCTGCAATTCTGCGTTCATAGCCGATATTGTCAAAATGCCATTTTCCATTGATATAGTACAAATATTTGTGTTCTGTGTAAAAATACCGGAAAATATCGCCGTACATATCAAACAGCCGTTCCGCATTGCCGGTATCATCAAATTTGTACATCTTTCCGACAGGTCTGGCTTTGGCAGTCGGCGTCTCCGTATTCGAATCACCGGGAGCTGACTTGCCGCCGATTGTCAGACTCCTGTCTGGGATAGTTATGCCACTGCCTGGATTGTAGCAGTCTTTGCAGGTGTCAACGGCTTTCTGGAGCGTCAATGCGCCATAAGTCGAGCCGGATTGTTTTCTGTCCCATTTCGGACGCATCAGCCCGGAACTGCGATAGATCTCGTCCATCTTGGATGTATCTTTTGCACACCAGAATGCAAGTATGCTACAGAATGCCATATCCGCCTCGGATTGACTGGGATATGCTGAAAAATCACCGGAATACAGATTTGCAAATTTCTCATTCCGCATTGCCTTTGCAATAATTTCCTGGACAGTCAAATCGGGATTATCGGGAATCTCCGGAATTTCCGGGATTTCCGAGATCCGGAGCTGATTGTCAGGTTCTTCGCAATCCGCAACAGATCCCAGATATTTCGCATGTAACGGCTTGATTTCTTCCGTCCGGTCAGGAATCACTTCACAATCAGAAATCGCATTCCCGGACATGACGAAAAATCGCCCGGAATCGTACATTTCAATAGGTTTTTTCTTCCGTCCGCCGGGTGGTAAACTCCCCTTGCAGATGATATGAATGCCCTTTGCAGACTGACTCCACTCGGTATAGCTGTCCAGGGCGTTGACAAATTCGCCAATAATGTTATCAAAATCGCCGTTTTCACAGGCTTTCAGTGCGTCATCCATGTCATCCAGATCCACCCCGAAATAGCCAGAGCCGCCGAACATGAAACCGATTCCGGCATAATCCCGTGAAACCCGTTCCGCTGTGTCAAAATCTGCCCATGTCTCAGGATTGTTGCTTTCCGCCTCGTAGCCTGTTTTCGGATCAATTGGAATTTTTGTCACACCGGAATGGGCATTTTTGTCCGGGACACCTTTCCAGCAGACCCAGTTTTTCAATTTTTTTAATTCGTCTGGAATATATTCGTACATGATGAACCCTCTCCTAAATAAAATATTTTTGAAATCACATCAATCCGGAGAATGGAAAACCATTCTCCGGATTGCGGATGATTAAAACGGCAGATCATCATCACTGGGAAGATCCTCAAAGTCATCAAATCCCGTTGCCGGAGCCGGATTGACAGGCGGCTGAGGTGGCTGATAGGATGGTGGTGCAGAGTAGGCAGGGCTTGCCGGCGGTGTGCTGTAATCCGGATCAGATTCATGAACACCTTTCAGTGGATCAATTCTTTCCTGCAATCTGCCGTTCCAGTTTTCGTAGTAGACCGTCACACGCATTTCACAGCCCGCAAGCAGACGGCAAATGTCTGCCATGCTGTCAAAACTTTTTCCGGATCTCAGGATTCCGGTCATATCCAACAAGTGGTAGAGATGATTATAATTGTAATTCTCCACTTGTCTGTCTGCGTCTGTCAGCTTTTCCGGTGTTTTCTGAAAAATATTCAGAAACAGCATGCGTTTCTTGCAAGCCTGCTCGACATCATCACGGATTCTCAATTGAATGCTGAGTTGCATCCTGCCGGATTTTGTGGGACGTTCCTCTGCCTTTTCCACGAATACTTCATAGTCGCCCTCCGGGATCTGTTCAAAACTCGTTGCCTCGGGCTTATTACTGAAATTGAATGCCATTGTCATTTCCTCCTAAAATTATTTTGATTGAATTAAATTTATTGCATCATCAACACTTCTGCATACACCGGCAATTGCGCCGGTTTCCCGCATATGGTCAATGAAATGCTGCTGTTTTTTGGACACTCTGCCGGACTTGGTCTTGACTTCGATATAGACCGCCCGTCCGTCAGATTTCCTGTGTCCATTCAGATCGGAATAGCCTGCCGGAACACCAGTGCTGAAATATCTGCCATCCGGTGTGAATCCTCTGCCGACATTCGTCCGGAAAATCACACATTCCGGGGAAATTGCCGCCATGATTTCCAACATAATTTTATGTTCTTCCGTCATGCTAGAAACCCTCGCTCTCTTGCCTGATACCATGCCCAGCCCCTTTTGTAGCCGTGTTTTTGTGCATATTCCAACAAATCTGCATAACTGTTGCATGCTGATAACGGTTTGATATCGAAATGAAATCCCTCGATTTTCTTGATTTCTGTGGTCTCATCCGTTTCAGGATCGTTTCTTTCCACAATTTTGACCGGGAACTGATACCCACAGTAGGGACATATCACTGGATTTTGTCCGGGTTTCGGCTGAAATACGGCAAAACATTCTTTGCATTGCAATGCAGAAATCTCTTTTTCTTCCTGGTTTCCTGTCTTTTTCGGCTTGCCGGCAAGCGTCCATTCCCGGTCATCATCCGGCATTCCGAACCTTGCATAATTGCCCACATGATCTAGAATCACGGCTTTTTTGTTGAGTCTGTATCTCATGCACCGCATGGACTGCTGAATGTACAGCGTCAAGGATTTTGTCGGTCTTAACATGATCACACAGCCACAGTCCGGAACGTCAAAACCCTCAGAAATCAGATCGACATTACACAGAATCTGGATTTTGCCTTTCCGGAAATCGTCAATGATCTGTGATCGCTGGTCTTTCGGTGTTTCACCGTCGATATGTGCCGCCGGGATTCCGTTTGCTTTGAAAATTTCTGCCATTTTCATAGAATGCCGGATAGAAATGCAGTAACAGATTGCTTTCTGATTTCCGGCAAATTTCTGATAATATTTAATAATATTACCATGAATTTTTGGCTTGTCCATCACCATCTCTGCCGATTTAGTATCGTATTCGCCCCGATTGATCTTGATGCCGGATAAATCAATAAAATCTGGTGCATAGTAGGTATACGGTGCAAGATGCTGATTCTGAATCAGCCATTTTGCAGAAACGCCGGTAATCAGATCATCATTGACATCAATCAGTCCGGAACCGTCCAGGCGGACGGGTGTTGCCGTCACGCCTACCCGGTAAGCTTTCGGGAATTTCTCATAGATTTTTCGGTAAGTACTCGCCTTACTGTGATGATTTTCATCTGTGATAATCAGATTCGGCGGATGCAGTTTCTCAAGTCGCCTGGACGCCGTCTGCACCATCATGACATCACACAGTGACATATCCACACCCCACCAGGAAAACGTCCGTAAAATCTGCTCGCACAATTCTTTGCGGTGTACCAGAAACAAAACTTGCCGCCTGTTCCGGGTAGTGCGTTTTGAAATTTCAGCAACCACAACGGATTTGCCGCCGCCGCAGGGTAATACAATGCAGGGTGCTTTGTGTCCTGTTTGCCAGGATTTCTGCGTTTTCCGGATCAGGTCTTCCTGATAATTACGCAGTTCCGGCATTCTGCTTCATCTCCTTTGCCTTGATTGCACAATTCCAGCACAGATTTCTGTGATATTTTTTGTGTGTGAGTGCTGCGATCTGTTCCGGTGAATACTTATCAGCAGGCTGAATTTCCTGCCTGCATTCTTCACAGATGACAGCCTGATTACGGTTGAAAACAGATGCAATGCTGTTGAAATCAAGCGGCAGTTTTTCCGGCAGGCCGAAGCGATTCTTTGCGTCCCACCAGGCTGTTTTGGTTGTATACATGACACGTTTCTGACTCGTTGCCTTGTGCTTTTTCCCGTCCGTGTCAATTGCCGTGATATTGGTCTGAAACGCCAGAAACAGCGTCATATCCGACCATTCTTTCAATAATGGAGCGATCTTGTTCGTGGTCTTGCTGCCTAATTTCATTTCCCAGTGATCGTATTCACTCGTTTCTTCTGGCAGTGTGACTTTTTTTGTCGTGGCATGTGCCAGGATCACGACATTGATTCCGGCAGAAATCAGTTGCTCCGTTCTGTCCAGAAACGCACTGATTAATTCGCATTCATACTGCCAGCCCTTGCCATAGCCGAAATCTTCAATGCCTTTGAGCATCCTTCCGTCTGTGGAATGCTCCCGGCAGATTTTTTCAATTGCCAGCCGTTCCGCCCAGTCGAACGTGTCAAT
>CAMWOX010000012.1 GCA_947175975.1 uncultured Ruminococcus sp. | reverse complement strand
TGGTGCTTCACTTGTAGAAATTTCCGGATCTGGTTCAGTGAGCGCCCGAAGCAGATTGTCCGAGAGCGTTTCATCCTGCCCGGCAAGTGCATATTCATACAGCTTTTCCAAGGCTTTCTGTCTGTCAAAGAACTGCACTTCCACACCGCCGCCCTTGACACGTTTCACAGAAGAAATATTGAATAATTGCAGTTTTGCCAGTTGCTCCGGCGGTGGAATATCTTCTGCAAAGACCAGTGTCATGGCATCATTGATTTTGCCGGATGCCAGTTTTTTCAGACCATTAATCACAAGATCCGTATCGGATTTTTTTTTGCTTTTTTTATGATTCTGCATAAGTGATTACAACCTCCTTTCACTCATAGGCGAAAAAAAGCAAAAAACTGTATGCAAACATACAGTTTTAAAAAAATTCTGAAAAATTTTAAAAAAATGCGACCAGGAATCATTCCTGATCGCTTCTGATTTTTTTAATTTGCTTATCTCGGTTCACAGATCAGCTTGATCGCTGTGCGGTCTTCACCATCAATCTGAATGCTGGTGAAAGCCGGAATACAGATCAGATCAATGCCAATAGGCGCAAGGTAACCTCTTGCCACTGCAATAGATTTAATTGCCTGATTGGCTGCACCTGCACCGACTGCCTGAATTTCCACGTTCTTGTTTTCACGGATGACACCTGCAATAGCTCCTGCAACAGAATTGGGAACGGAACGTGATGAGACTTTCAATACTTCCATAAAGCCCTCCATAGTATGTTGAAAATTTAATAAGATAATTTTGTGCCTGGAAACAGAAATTTCAGAAAATGTGCCTGCTTCCATGTCTGCGTTTATTATACTACATTCTGAGAGAAAATGCAATAGTTTTTTGAAATTTTGTGAATTATCGCACAATCAGAGGGGTAATTTTCGTGCATTTGCCACATGTTTTCTCAAAATCAATCAGTACAGCATTCAGATAACATGCTCCTCGGGCATCCTGATAGGAAACAGGTGTGTGAAAACGGAGCTTGTCCGTGGCAGTTTTAATATCCACACCAAGGACAGAATTTTCCACACCGGTCATGCCGGTATCTGTAATATAGCCTGTGTGGGATTTCAGAATACAGGCATCTGCCGTCTGGACATGGGTATGTGTTCCCAATACAGCTGTCACACGTCCGGCAAGATGGAAGCCCATGGCACGTTTTTCAGAAGTTGCCTCTGCGTGGAAGTCCACAAAGATATTCGGTGTGTGGATCTGATTCAGAATGGCATCCACGCTGGCAAACGGATTTTCCAGGTTTTCCAGAAACAGTGTGCCTGCCAGATTGATCACAGCAATCTGACAACTGCCCATATCCTGAATCAGAAACCCTCTGCCAGGACAGGCATCGCCATAGTTGACCGGACGGATGATGCAGGCATTTTCAAAGACATGCAGTTCTTTTCTGCGTTGGAATGCATGATTTCCGGTTGTGATCACATCCGCACCAGACCGGAAAATCTGATTTGCAGAATAATTGGTAATGCCGTTTCCGACAGCGGAATTTTCACCGTTTACAACAGCAAGATCAATCTGGTATTGTTTTTTGAGAGCAGGGAGTTTTTTCTGTAAAAACAAGCATCCAGCTTCACTGACAACATCGCCGACAAATAGTAATCTCATGAGAGTTTCTCCAGTTCCTTAATTTCCAGTAATTTTAGCGATCAGTTCATCAATAGATTCCTTGCTGAGCTGATCTGTTTTTTTCTCATAGGGAGGAGTCTGTAATTTCACAGGCTGTTTGGGTTCTTTCAGTTCCGGGACGGGTTCAGGTGCAGGAATTATTTTTGTTTCAGGGGCAGAAACTGGTATATTGTGAATTGTTTCCGGCATGGGTTCTGGTTTTGGAATCACTTCCAAAATTGGTTCTAAAGCACGGAATGGCTTGCGTACCGGTGTTTCTGGGATCTTTTCTTCTTCTGTTTCAGGTTCTTCATTATTTTCATCATCTTCTTCATATTCCGGCGTATCTGTGAATGTCGATACCAGAAATACAGGAATTTGCAAGAACAATCCTATCGTACAGCAAAGAATAAATACAACCAGGACTGCCAGGCATCCGACCAGCATCAGCATTTCTGGATCCGGGAAATTTTCTGTAATGGATGGCATCAGAAAATCGATTATAACATCCCCCAGAATCAGGGCGGACAATGCACCGCCAGATGCGCCTGCAAAGAAACTGTGCCGTCCGGATTCTCCACGCTTTTTGCTGTGGAATAAACTAAGCATCAATAATGCTGTCAGAAGTGAAAGCATGCTTGCCATACTGTCAAACTGTGGATAGTATAATATTCCACGGTCTGTGCAGATATACACAACACATGCTGTCTGCCCGCCCCATACAAGCAGTAACAGAAACAGCCATAAAATTCGGCTATGTTCCCTGGCATAACGTTTTACAAATGCACCGCCCACAAATCCGGCAACCGGTGCAAGCATCTTGCACCATTCCGGCAGGAGATATTCTCCAGAAATGATTAACATAGGCTGAAGTGTACTGACTGCGGCGGAAATCACCACAAAGGCAAGTCGGGCATTCCGGGTTTTCAGTCCCTGAAATGCTGTACTTAGAAACGGTGCAGCCAGGAGCAGTGCAAAATACATAGCAATAAATTTCGTGGTATCTGTTGCTGTAAATTGATAGAGTGTTTTCAGAATTGTGTCAAGATTCATTTCCTGTTCAAATAGAAATTTTTGTAACAGCATTGTACACAGACTCGTGATCAGGTAGAGATAGCCGAGCCGGAGCAGAGGCTTGAACGAATGCAATGAAAATTTTTTCGTACTCAGTACATAGCCCATACAGCCACATAATAACATTGCACCTGAGAGACAGAACCAGCGTATTGCTATAAACGGCGCACTCTCATAGCTGACAGTTGCATCCAGGAATCCAGTTTGTTGGATATATTGCAGTCCTAGCAGGAGCATTACACCCAGACAGCTTAGGACATCCGCACAAAGGTATCTGCCGTTCTCGGATGTTTCAGGAATTGTTTCTGAATTTGTGTCCGTCAAATAGTATCATTCCTTTCTGCGGGGAAGGTCAGTGTCTGCGAGAGTTCAAAATTGCTGTACCCCGGCATGTCTGTCACATCTGCAAGGATATTCACCCAGTCCGGGATCTGTACAGGTGTGTTGATGTCTGGCAGTTCGATTTCCAGTGTTGCCAGTTTCTGACTGAATGCATACAAATCCAGCTCCAGAATCTGATTCTGATAGGGAATGCTATATCTGATTTTCTGAATACTATGATGTGTCGGGTCAGCTTCCTGCAATAATTTCTGATATTCTGCCTCTGTGATCTGGTCTTCTAATTCGATCCGTTCACCGAATGCAATTTTTTTCTTTCTCGTATAAGTATATTCGATATGATCTGAGAATACCTGTTTCCGGATGCGTCTGCCAAAGCCGGAATCATCCGGCTTTAAATAGACTTGTGTGATCCCTGTTGCTGCGAAATCAGGAATCTGATTCCGTACAGCAGAATCCGGGTAGGAGATTACATATTTCCGTTCGATCTCTATCGGCATTTCAGAATGATGATTTGCACGTTGCATAGAAATTTCTCTACTTTCTGAGATCTGTTTTGGTCTGGAATTTTTCAGAATCCACTACAAAACGCTTGTGTGTGCCGTGTCCGATTTTACCGACAGCATCATAAGCCGTGACGGAGAGCGTGATTTCACGTCCCTGGAATCCTATAATTTCGGCTTCTGCTGTGATCATAACACCTTTCGGACTTGGTGCAATGTGTGCAATCTGGAGATCTGTTCCGACAGTTGTTTCTTCTTTTTCAAGAAATGGTGCAATCGCAGCACAGGATGCCTCTTCCATGAGTGCGCACATGGCAGGTGTAGCAAATACTTTCAGAGATCCGCTGCCGACAGCAATGGCAAGCTTATCTGTTGTCACTTTTGTATAAACTTCAGCTTTTTGTCCGATTTTGATTTCTTTCAAGCCAAAAACCCCCTTTATCTTAATTTAATTTATCATTCAGCAACATACCTTGTTCAATGGCGGTTTGAATGATATCCTGTGCGAGTTGCTCGATTCTGTCACTGCCGCCATGGATCATAGAGAGATTGCGTCTGACCTGTTCTGCATGGATTTCATGCGTTTTCCAGGAGATACCGCCCTTTTGGAAATTTAGCAAGATAGGTTGAATCCTGTCCAGAGCATTGGCAAATTTCGATTCTGGTGTAATTCTGGCTTCAAATTCATTCCATAATGAACGGTATTCTTTTGCCTGGTCTTCCGGAAGAATGGCAAAAATCCGGTCAGCGGCTTTCTGCTCACGCTCGGTTTTATCCTGATTGCCGACAGTGTCATAAAAGTATGTGTCACCGGCATCAATTTCAACAACATCATGAATCAGAACCATTTTCATGACATGCAGAACATCTACTTTTTCTTTGGAATGCTCTGCAAGAATACATGCCATGATTGCCAGATGATAGCTATGCTCAGCGTCATTTTCGGCTCTGTTTTCATGGAGTACCAGTGTCCGGCGGTAGATATTTTTTAATTTATCTAATTCTAATAAAAAAGCAATCTGCTGAGAAAATCGCATGATTTTATCACCCCAGAATATTCAGTTTTTCTTTTTCGAGCAGGATTCTTTCCACGCTCTGGTTAATTCTTTCTTCGGAGATTCTCCCGGTATTTACAGCATCTTCCAGGGCATTCACAGAAGCTTGCAGATCTGACGGCATGAGAATAATGTCCACACCGGCATCAATTGCCAGAATAGCAGAATCCGCAGGGGAATAACTGCCGGAGATCGTATTCATCTGGAAAGAATCTGTGATAATAATGCCATCAAAACCAAGTTCATTCCGGAGTAGATCCGTGCAGACCGTGTAAGACAAACAGGATGGGAGACCATCACCGACACCGGAAACGATCTGGTGGCTGACCATGACGAAATCAGATCCAGCATCGATACCGGAACGGAACGGAACAAATTCTTCAGCCCGGAGCTGATCTAGAGATCTGTCGATATGGACGGCATCATCATAGTGAGCATTGCCGTTTTCTGCACCGAGACCGGGGAAATGTTTGAGTGTTGCCGCCACGCCTGTACTTTGGAGACCTTGCACCACACCAGAAACCATATTGGCAGTGACTTCCGGATTATCGCTGAAAATACGATTACCTAATTCGTTGCCGCTGTTTAAATTCACATCCGCAACCGGAGCAAAATCCAGATTGAATCCAAACTGGGAAATATCATTTCCGAGGGTTTGTCCTACGGAGAATGCTTCGTTGAAATCATTCCGTGTGCCGTAAGTTGCCATGGGAGATAATTTTGTTGTGCTGAGTTTTTTGGCACATCTGGCAACGAGTCCGCCTTCTTCGTCCACAGCTAAGAATAAGCCGATTCCGGATTCTCTGGCGTACTGCTGAGAATTTGAGAGCATTGTGGAGACCTGAGAAGAATTTACCAGATTATCTGCAAAATAGATCAATCCGCCGACTGGTCGGGAATGGATGGCATTTTTGGTTTTTTCGCCTGCGGCAGTAACAAGACTGGAATCCGTGATCTGTTCTGGTGTTACGACAAATAACTGATAAATTTTTTCCCGGATTGTCATTTGATCCATAATTTCCCAGACAGAACCGGATTTATAAATTACTCCCGGTTCTGGATCTGTTTCAGGTTCTGTCACGGGTTCAGGTTCAGGAGGATTCGTTGGATCGGGGATTACTTCTGTGACAGTCTCTGTCACTGTTGTGGGATTGGATGTGATTTGCGTACTGGTTGTTTTGGTAGTATTTTTGGTTGTTGTTTTAGAATTATGACTGGAATTTCCGGAATTTGTTTTTGTGAAGATCCATGTCTGCGGTGTATCATCCTCATCTGTTGCTACGTCAGTACCTGTGCTGGAATAACCAGAACTTCCGGAAGTTTCCGGATTCGTGAAATCTACTGAAATTGCAGATTGTGTTGTGGTATCTGGTGTTTTTTCTGTATTTTTAGAAATCTGTGTGAATTTTTTGGCTACTGGTACAGCTGTTTCGGATTCTGCATCAGCAGAATCCGGTTTTTGATCTGTTTCAGAAATTGTCGGAATTTCTTCGGTTTCTGGGATCTCAGAATGATTCCCACATCCTGTGAGGATCACAGCATAGAGCAGCGGCAGAAATTTCAGAGATTTCAATTTCAGACCTGGCATAGCTTAATAAGCCTTTCCCCAGAGTACCATGTGTTTTGCCGGTTTTCCACAGCATACACAGGTATCTGAGATCTGTTTCTGTTCAAACGGAATGCATCTTGAACCTGCACCGGTCTGTGCCTTGACTTCATCTTCGCAGGATTCTTCCCCACACCACATGGCTTCGATAAAGCCGTCACCTTTTTCAGAGAGAGCCTGATTGATTTCTGCAATGTTTCTGCACTGGTATGTTTTACTCTTTCTGTTTTCCAATGCAGCGGCATATAATCCGTCATGGACTTCTTGTAATTTGGATTTCACACTGATGACAAGATCATCCAAAGAAACAGTTGTTTTTTCAGAATTATGGCGTGTAGCGATTACACACTGATTTGCAGCAATATCTCTTGGACCAATCTCCACACGAACCGGAACGCCTTTCATTTCATATTCTGCGAATTTCCATCCTGGAGAATTTTCAGAATCATCAAGCTTGACACGGATTCCGGCATTTTTCAATTCCTGATAGAGTGCATTCGCTTTTTCAAGTACGCCCTCTTTATGCATAGCCGCAGGAACAATGACAACTTGAATCGGTGCGATTGCCGGAGGAAGAACCAAGCCATTATTATCGCCGTGTGTCATAATGATTGCACCGATTAAGCGTGTTGTCACACCCCAGCTTGTCTGATGCGGATATTCAAGTGTATTATTTTTGCCGGCAAACTGGATGTTGAATGCTTTGGCAAAGCCGTCCCCGAAATAGTGAGAAGTGCCGGCTTGCAGGGCTTTTCCGTCATGCATGAGAGCTTCAATCGCATAGGTGGAAACTGCACCTGCGAATTTATCGCTTTCTGTTTTCTTTCCCTGGACAACAGGCATTGCAAGGGCATTTTTGCAAAATTCTGTATAAATATTCAGCATTCTTTCTGTTTCTTCAATTGCTTCTTCGGCAGTCGCATGAATCGTATGTCCCTCCTGCCAGAGAAATTCCCTGGAACGCAGGAATGGTCTTGTTGTTTTTTCCCAGCGGACGACATTCACCCATTGGTTATATAATTTCGGCAGGTCTCTGTAAGAATGCACGGTCTGTGCATAATGCTCACAGAAGAGCGTCTCGGAAGTCGGACGAACGCAGAGCCGTTCTTCGAGTTTCTCCGTACCGCCGTGAGTAACCCAGGCAACTTCCGGCGCAAAGCCCTCTACATGATCTTTTTCTTTCTGGAGCAGGGACTCCGGAATGAACATTGGCATACATACGTTTTCATGTCCGGTTTCCTTGAACATGGAATCAAGAATTTTCTGGATATTCTCCCAGATTGCGTAGCCATAAGGACGGATGACCATGCATCCCTTGACGCTGGTGTAAGCAATCAATTCTGCTTTCTTGACAATATCTGTATACCACTGTGCGAAATCTTCCTCCATGGACGTGATTGCTTCGACAGCTTTTTTCTGATTGTTAGCCATTTCTTAAAATCCTTTCTATCACTGGTTTGTTTTTTTCTTGATGGAAACAACAGCCTTTTTTTTCTGCGTTTCCGGATTTCCGGAATCCTGAGCAGTCTCAGATTTTTCCGGAGGCAGTTCATAAATTGATCTGACAGAATATAATCTCGGATCTTCGGGGGATTTTTTTCCGCCGTGGGATTCTCTGTACCGGGCAATCCAGTTGTCAACATGTTTTGCTATCCAGGGTGTCAGGACAGCAAGTGCAAAAATCACAGCGAACACACCCAGGGATTTCAGCAGAAATTCTAAAATCATACCTGAATCGACAGAATTTTCCATGAACAACACCTCCGGTTTTTATTATAACATAATTTTTCAGATTTGTAAATAGTTTTCAGATTTTTGCATTCGCAAGCATGAGCTTAATGCGGTTCTCCTGGTTGACACGAGTTGCACCGGGATCATAGTCAATCGCAATAATATTGGCATTGGGATAATATTCTTTAATGGCACGGCTCATGCCTTTTGCAATAATATGATTGGGCAGACAGCCGAATGGCTGGGCGCAGATGATATTTTCTGTACCGCTTTCCGCAAGTGCGCCCATCTCGGCAGGAATCAGCCAGCCTTCGCCCATATTCACACCGAGATTGATATAACGCTTGACAGATTCTACTAAATGTTCAAAATCGTGCGGTGGTGTGAACATGCCATGTTCTTTGATTACTCTGGCAATTTCTTTCTGTTTCTCCAGAAAGATTTTATAAATCATGTGATAAACAGGAGTAGAAATATTGGTCTTGCCATAGAGTCTGGCATCATAGAGCTTGTTGACGCAGTAATATAATACAAATTCGAGCATCGAGGGGACAACCGGCTCACAGCCCTCGGAGATCAGGAAATCTTCGAGATGATTATTTGCCAGAGGAGAATATTTAACATAAATTTCCCCGACAATGCCGACTTTGATTTTCGGGACTTGGGAACGTTCAATTTTTGCAAAGTCTGCGAGCATCTGTTTGTAGTATTTTTTCGTGTTTGTATAATCTTTGGTATTCAGGACTTTGCGCATGGTATGAATCCATTTGTCCAGGCATTTTTTAGAACTGCCCTTGATCAATTCATAAGGACGGCATTGGTTATATAAACTCTGAAGTATATCTCCATAGATCAGACTATGAATCGACCGGATAATCATTGGCATGGACATGTGCCAGCCATTCCGGGGATTTTTTTCCAATCCTACGAAATTCAGGGAAATCACAGGAACTTGTGGGAATGTGTCTTGCAGGGCTTTCCGGAGCAGATAGATATAATTGGATGCACGGCAGCCGCCGCCGGTTTGGGGGAGCATGAGTGCTGTCCTGTCTGGATCATATTTGCCGCTTTTGAGTGCTTCCATAAACAAGCCGATGCATAGCAGAGCGGGATAGCAGGTGTCATTATGGACGTTTTTCAGTCCTTCTTCCACGACTTTCCGGGATTCACTACGAAGAATTTCACAGTGGTAGCCGTAATGTCCGAACACGCTGATTAACAATTCAAAATGAATTTCAAGCATGGTCGGGATCAGGATTGTATGCGTTTCTTTCATTTCCGGTGTAAAAATCGGGTAACCCTCTTCTGATAATTCGATAGAATTGATAGACATGCTGGAATCTCCTTTCTTGGTTTTTATTGACTCATGGCAGCAAGCAGGCTTCTCAGGCGGATTTTAGCAGCTCCCAGATTGGTGATTTCATCTATTTTAAGCTGTGTATAGAGTTTTCCGGCGGATTCGAGAATGCTCCGGACTTCATCGGTCGTAATCGCATCAATGCCACAGCCGAATGAAACAAGCTGGACAAGCTGCATGTCAGGCTGTGTCGTGACATACTGTGCCGCACGATACAGACGGCTGTGATACGTCCATTGGTTGTGAACGTGGAGTTTTGGCGTTTCTCCCAGAGATGCCACACTGTCCTCCGTGACAACGGCAAGTCCCAGACTGGTGATCAGTTTGTGAATGCCATGATTGATTTCTTTATCCAGATGATACGGTCTTCCGGCAAGAACAATGATTTTTCGGTTTTCGGCTCTTGCCTGTGCAATGACCCTCTTTGCTTGATTCGTGAGATCCTGGCGAAATTCGTTCTGTGCCTGATAGGCGGCTTTCACAGCATCCGGGATCAGTTTCTGAATCTGGTATTTTGCGAGTAATTTCTTCATGACAGAAACGACATGTTTGGGGCTGTTCAGATCCAGATACGGATAGAGAAAGTTCTTGGAATTTAAATTACTGTGATTGGCTTTCATCAGTTCTGGATAGTATGCCACAACAGGGCAGTTGAAATGATTATTTGTATCTGATTCCTGGAGATTATATGTCATGCAAGGCCAGAAAATGAAGTCTACTTGCTTTTCAAGAAGCGTTTCGATATGCCCATGGGCAATCTTTGCCGGATAGCAGACGGTATCAGACGGGATGGTGTGCTGTCCCTTGAAGTAGGTCTTGCGGTCGCTCTCTCCGGAAATGATCACTTCAAAGCCTAATTTTGTGAAGAATTTATGCCAGAACGGGAGCAGTTCATAATAATTCAGAACTAAAGGGATTCCGACAGTTCCCCGTTTTTTTGCCGGTTTTTTCTTTGCAAGATCCAGGATTTTCTGATATTTGTAGCTATAAAGATCTGGGATTTCTTTTTCACGCTTGATGCCTGCACCTTTTTCACAGCGATTTCCGGAGATAAATTTGCCGCCGTCAGAGAAACGGATCACATTCAGCAGACAATTTGCCGTACAGCCACCGCATCGGATATTCTTGGAAGTATAGCTGAAATTTTCAAGAGCTTCCGGTGTAATCAGTTTATTTTCAGCATCTTTTACACGCTCTTTTGCATACAGAGCCGCACCAAATGCACCCATCAGTCCGGAAATTGCAGGACGGATGACATTTCTGCCGATTTCACGCTCAAAACAGCGTAATACTGCATCATTCAGAAATGTGCCGCCCTGCACGACAATATTCTTGCCCAGTTCATCAATGCTCTTAGCACGGATGACTTTATAGATTGCATTTTTGATAATGGATGCAGAGAGTCCGGCGGAAATATCTTCAACTGTTGCACCGTCTTTCTGTGCCTGCTTGACACTGCTGTTCATGAAAACAGTACAGCGTGAGCCGAGTTCCACAGGATTTTCAGCGAATAAACCCATCTGGGAAAATTCCCCAATATCGTATCCAAGTGCCATTGCAAATGTCTGAATGAACGATCCGCACCCGGAAGAACAAGCTTCATTAAGCATGATGCTGTCAATTGCGCCATTCTTGATCTTAAAGCATTTAATATCCTGTCCGCCGATGTCAATGATAAAATCTACTCCGGGACAGAAAAAAGATGCCGCTTTGAAGTGTGCGACTGTTTCCACAATGCCGAAATCAACAGATAAGCCGGATTTAATTAAATCCTCGCCGTAGCCTGTCACAGCACTGGCTTTAATATGCAGATCCGGGTTTTTATTTTCATAGATTTCTTTCAGCTTGGAGGCAATTTTATCTAATGGCTGTCCTTCGTTTGAGCCATAATAATGATATAATAATTTGCCGTCTCCGGTGATCAATACTAATTTTGTTGTCGTAGAACCGGAATCAATGCCCAGATAGGCATCTCCCTTGCAGGTTCTCAGATCCGCATAGGACAGATCACATTGTTTGTGTCTCTCAATGAATCTGGCATATTCTTCCCGGGACTGGAATAATTTTTCTCCGGTCAGAACATCCGAAGCTGTCTGTGCATTCTGGACTTTTTCCAGTAAAATGGCAGCAGTTTTGGGAGAATCTTTACTCTGTTCTGCATAGAGCGCACTACCCAGAGCGACAAAAACGGGTGCTTGTTCCGGAAAAATCGCCTGATCTTCCGATAATTGCAGTGTTTCGACAAAGGCTTTGCGCAATCCTTTCTGGAACGAGAGAGGGCCACCCAGAAACAGGATATTGCCTTTGATTTCCCTGCCTTGTGCCAGTCCTGCGACAGTCTGGTCTACCACAGCACGGAAGATACTTGCCGCAATGTCTTCCCTGGCAGCTCCCTGGTTGAGTAATGGCTGAATATCAGATTTTGCGAATACACCACACCGGGATGCAATCGGATAAGTGCGTTTTGCTTGCAGGGAAGCATCATCCAGTTCCTGGACAGTAATGCCCAGGAGTGTTGCCATCTGATCAATAAATGCACCTGTACCGCCTGCACAAGAGCCATTCATACGTTGTTCCACACCGCCGGTCAAGAAGATGATTTTTGCATCCTCACCGCCGAGTTCGATTACAGTATCCGCTTTCGGATAGCATGTTTTCACTGCCAGAAATGCCGCATGAACTTCCTGTACAAAAGCAATACCGGCGGCATTGGCAAGACCCAGACCGGCAGAACCGGTCATGGCACTGCGGAATTGTGCATCCGGAAATTTTTCGGCGATGATTTTTAACTGTTCGGCAACGATTTCCCGGACTTTCGAGAAATGCCGTTCATAAGCGGAATGTAGAATCTGGTTATTTTCGTCACAGACAACCGTTTTGACAGTCGTTGATCCGACATCAATACCCAAAGAATAAGACTTCATCTAATTTCCTCCAGTTTTAATAAATTGATAACAGAATGATCATAATGATAAGATAGAATACAAATACAAAATGATTGTAATCCTGAAAAGTCAGCAGATCTTCCGATTGTTTTTCTGATGCTATAATAATTAGTAGCAGCCTGTGCGAATTTTGTTACAAGCATGATAGTTAAATCAGGTGGTCTTCATGGATGATCCTGGAATTTTCTTTGAAAATCCTGGGAATGCGTTTCGAGATGCTGCAGACGATCTCATAGCCGATGGTATCACAGATCCCTGCCAGTTCATCGGCTGTGATAGATTCGTTGCCGTTCTGCCCGATTAGTGTGACAATGTCGCCGGATTGAATAAGGATATTTTCCGGGATTGCGGAAATATCAATCATCATCTGATCCATGCAGACACGTCCTGCGATTGGACAACGAATGCCTTTGACAAGTACATCTGCCCTATTAGATAATACTCTGGGATAGCCGTCAGCGTAGCCGATTGTCACGGTAGCAATTTTTCGAGTCGTTTCTGCCTTGTAGGTTCTGCCATAGCTGATGCAATCGCTTGGCTGAACGGTTTTGATATGGCTGATTCTGGAATAGAGCGATAAAACAGGTCTGACCGGGATCGGCACAGCCAACGCCGCATTCGGCATCAGTCCATACATAATAATTCCAGCTCTTGCCAGTGTGCTTTTAGGGTTATTGTGATAGCAGATACCGGCACTATTCAGAAAATGTACATGCCGGAGTGAAATATTCTTTTCCTGAAGCATCTGTGCTGTCCTGATAATAGATCTTCTCTGCCGGGCAGTATAGGCAATATTCTGGGGATCTGGTTCATCCGCAACGGCGAAATGTGTAAAAATCCCATCAATTTCCAGATGCTCCAGTGCATGGATTTTCTGCATGATTTCTACTGCATCCTGACGTTCCTGCGCAGACTTCGCAGGCAGTCCGATTCTGCCCATTCCAGTATCTAATTTGATGTGGCATTTTAATTTGGAATCGCCCTGTAAATAGCTTTCCAGTTCCAGTGCATATTCTTCTGAAAGAATTGTTTGGATGATATTCTGCTCTGCCAGAACCGGCGCACATTCTGGTGCAGTATAGCCAAGAATCAGAATTTCCCCAGCCGGACACCAGCGGCGGACTCTGACGGCTTCTTCAAAACTGGATACGGCATAGAACCGGATTCCAAGATCATATAGTTTCCTGCATATCAATTCTTCTCCATGTCCGTAGGCATCTGCTTTCACAACAGCACAGTATTGCGTATTTTCACTGAGCTGTTTCTGAATCAGACTGACATTTTCTGCAAGGGCATCCAGTGAAATCTCTGCCCATGCTCTCTGGCGATAACTTTGCATCTCAGTCAACTCCTTTTTGATAAAAATCAGATCAAATTTGCTAAAAATTATCTCTGAAATAATAAATTTTTTGTGCATTCCGCAACAGAACTGCAAATTTTTTTGAAAATTCTGTTTTTTCCCTTGTGATTTTGAAACAGATATGTTATAATAAAATTAAAATTTTATCTTGAGAAAGGATTAATCGATTGTGATTATACTCAGTAGGGAAGAATCTGTCGCAGGATCTTCCCCCAAACTGCCCCCTGCTATTTGCGGTACGTTACCTGTACTTGGTATTACTGGTCACAGAAGGGGGAAACTGCCGCATGAAGAGGATAAATTCAACGCATTGAAAAACGCAGTGTACTATCATCTGGATTGCAGACTGCAAGAGGGCTTCCGCAGTTTTCTGACAGGACTTGCGGGCGGAACGGATTATATTGCAACAGTTTATCTGGCGAAGAAACGTCGGGAGTTTCCGGATGTGAAAATATTCGGCATACAGCCGTTTCCGGATTATGAAAAATTTTTTGAGATGCATTATAAAAAGATTGCACTGCTCAATGAGATGAAATGTGCTGTGGATGATATTATTATACTGTCGGGGGAATACAGCAAAAAAGAAAGTTTTTATACCAGAAACCGGTTCATTGCAAAGTATTCTGATGCAATTCTGGCAGTTTGTGGAAACAGCACTCATTCTGGTTCTGCCAATACGCTCCGATATGCCAGAGAGTTTCATGTTCCGTATTGCAGGATTGAACCTAATCCGAAAGTATTCTATATTCCTGAACCGCAGGATTGGTGCGTGGAGTATGTGAAAGATTCTGGGAACATATTCAGAAAATATTCCTGAACGATCAAATACATGCATGTTTATTATAGCACTAAATTTTCAAAAAAGCAAGTGTCGAAGAAAACTTTCCAGTTTTGGAAAAATTATTAACTATGGTATAAAATTCCAGTTAAGGAGGATTGAAATATTATGGCGAAATCAAAGAAAGGACATGTGGCAATCCCGTTTCTGCTGGCTTTCCTGTTGGGAATTGTGTGCATCGGCGGTATTGCAATGTATCTGTTTGACAGGATCAGTTCCAAAGAGAATATTCAGAAAATGCAAAGCAGTGTTGTCAAGCCCACTGCCGAAGACAGCAATACCCTGCTGTTTGTACTGGATGAACCCAGTGATGCAAGTCCGCTGACGTTTTTGATTGCCAGAATTATACCAGAAGACAAGCGGATTATGCTGTTGTCACTGCCATCCAATATGCTTTCTATTGTGGATGACAAGCAGGACACACTTGCAGGATTCTACAAAACAGGCGGTATCCAGTCTGCAATAGATGCAATCGAAAGTGAGGCGAATATTCAGACAGACAAGTATATTATTTTAAATTCTGAGTCGTTCCAGAAAATCTGTAATATTTTTGCAGGTGTTTATTATCAGATTCCCGTTGGTACACAGGGTTTTGCTGACAGCTCCGAACCGCAATATCTGGGACCATCTCAGATTGAAAAACTGATCACAAATCCGTTTTTTGAAAAAGGTGAGAATCAGAGAAGTTCCATTGTGGCAGATGTGCTTTGCGAAATGATTAATCAGACGGATTATGACAGAATTGAGGCTTCTATGGATTCTAATTTTAGAACGCTGATTAACATGATTAACACGGATATTTCTTCCATTGATTACAGCAATAATAGAACAGCACTGAAATTCATGTACACTTACGGAAGTAAGATCTGTACGTTCCGGCTTGCAACAGGGACGACTAGTGCGGATAATGTATTTGTATTGAATGCAGATTTTTATGACAGCATCAAGGAATTTTTCCCCGAAACTCTTGAAGAATCCAGTCAGGAAGAGAATGCGGAAATCTCAGAAAATGCCGCAGATCTGGAAGGAGAATAAACATGGTTTTGCAGAATATTTTTGATTCCCATGCACATTATGCAGATTCCGGATTTGATGCTGACCGGGAGGAATTACTTGAAAAAATTCTACCGGAAAACGGAATAAAATATAGTATGCTGGCAGGGATTACAATTCCGGATTGTGTGGAAAGCCAGAGACTGGCAGAAAAATATGAGTATCTCTATTGCAGTGCTGGGATTCATCCAGAACATGTGAAAGATCTACCGGCGGACTGGCTTGACAGAATCCGGGAGCTGACAGAATACGAAAAATGCCGGGCAATCGGCGAGATTGGTCTGGATTATTACTGGCATCCGGAAGAGAAAATGCTCCAGAAAAAGGTTTTTACCAGACAGCTGGAACTTGCCCGGGAACTGGATCTGCCTGTGATCCTGCATATCCGGGATGCCATGGGCGATGCTGTGGAGATCCTGCAATATTATCAGCCACGTGGCGTGATGCATTGCTATAACGGATCAGCAGAAACTGCAAAGGAATTACTGAAGATCCCGGATTTGTACTTCAGCTTTTCGGGGGTGATTACTTACAAGAATGCCCGCAAGCCTGTGGAAGCATTGAAAATCCTGCCGCCTGACAGGATCATGATCGAAACAGACTGTCCCTGGCTTACACCTGAACCGTTCCGGCACAAACGTTGTGACAGTACAATGATCATTCATACGGCACAGAGAATGGCGGAGATCAGAAATATTTCTGCACAGGAAGTAATAGATATTACCTGTGAGAATGCAAAAAAATTATTTCATATTCTGTAACTGAAAATCTTGACTTTGCAGAGATTTTGTATTATAATAGATTATGATTCTGCAAAGAAATAAATTTTTTAAAAACAAGGAGGATGTAAGTTTGAAACGCAAAACAAAAAAGCCCGTCTTTTTTGTCGTCTTTTTTCTGGTATTGGCATTTGCACTGTCTACTGTGTTTGGCATTGCAAGCTATAAAGGCGACATTAAGACCACATATGTACATGGTCTCGAAGATATTCGTTTGGGTATCGATATTCAGGGCGGTGTAGATGTCACATTTGAGCCGGAGGATGATCTGGATGCTACGGAAGAACAGATGGATGCTGCCTTGCAGGTCATCAAGCTCCGTCTGTCGACACTGGGTATCAATGACAGTGAGACTTATGTGGATTATAACAACAACCGTATTATTGTCAGATTTCCGTGGCAATCCGGGGAAGAAGATTTTGATCCTGCCGCAGCTGTCAATGAACTTGGTCAGATGTCAGAACTCACGTTCCGTTATGGCACGGAAATTACTGGTGAGCCGATCTTAACAGGTGCAGATGTTGCAGAAGCTACACCAGGTTATAATCAGCAGGACGACTTGTGGGTTGTACAGCTGAAACTGAACGAATCCGGCAAAGATGCCTTTGCTACAGCTACTTCTCAGCAGGCAGCCAACAACGGCTATATTTCCATTTGGATGGATGAAACCTGTATTTCCAGTGCAACAGTAAATGAAGCGATCACAAGCGGTGATGCCGTGATTTCTGGTAACTTTACTTCTGAATCTGCAAAAGAACTGGCGGATCAGATCACATCCGGCGCACTGCCGTTCTCACTTCATGCAACCAGTACGAAAACATTATCTCCGACACTCGGTGCGGGTGCATTGTACGCAATGATTCTCAGCGGCTTGATTGCCCTGGTATTTATCTGTATTTATATGCTGATTCTTTACAGAGTGCCAGGATTTATTGCTGTGATCGGTTTGATCGGACAGGTTGCCGGAATGCTCGCAGCTGTTTCCGGCTGGTTCGGATTTCTGCCAAGTTCTACACTCACGATTCCGGGTATTGCAGGTATTATCTTATCTGTCGGCATGGGTGTTGACTGTAATATTATCACAGCTGAGAGAATCCGGGAGGAATTATCCAGAGGCAAGAGTCTGGAGTCTTCCCTGAAAGCTGGCTATGCGAATGCATTTTCCGCAATTCTGGACGGAAACTTAACACTCGCAATTGTTGCTGTGATCCTGATGGGTGCATTCGGTACAAATACGAATTTTGTGACAAAAATTCTGGATGCAACGATTTTCCATTTCTTCGGTGCAACCACAGAGGGCTTTATCTATTCTTTCGGCTTCACGCTGGTCATGGGTGTTATTCTGAATTTCATCATGGGTGTGGCAGCGGCAAGGATTCTGACATTCTCGCTCTCAAAATTCAAGGCATTCCAGAAACCGGCTCTCTATGGCTACAAGGAAGGAACTTACAAAGAAGCCAAATTACTGCATTTTAGCGAAAACAAGAAGAAGTTCTTTTTGATTTCTGCTGTTCTGATTGTTGTTTCTCTGTGTACCAGTTTTTTGGGCGTAGAAGTTTCCATTGATTTCAAAGGTGGTACAATTATTTCTTACTCTTACCATGGAGATCTGGATGAAACAGCCTGCAAGTCTGAAATCGAAAGCATCCTGAATACGCCTGTGACGATCCAGAAAGGCGAAAGCTTTGATGCGGATACAAATATCCTCACAGTTTCTTTCAGCTATGACGAGAGTCTGACATTGGATCAGCAGGAAGAAATTCTCGCAGTTATGACAAATACCTATTCGGAGAATGCGATTGAAGAGCTGGAAAGCAATGATGTCAGTGCGTCTTCCGGTCGGGAATTTTTTGCAAAATGCATTGTTGCTGTCATCTTTGCAGCAATCGTCCTGATTATTTATATCGCTCTGCGATTCAAGAAGATCAGTGGCTGGTCTGCTGGTGTGTTCACAATTATTACACTTCTGCATGATATTATTATTACCTACGGAAGCTTTGTTCTCTGCGGTTTTGAAATTGACTCAAATTTCATGGCAGTTGTGCTGACCATCTTCGGTTATTCCATCAATAATACGATCATTGTCTATGACAGAATCCGTGAGAATGAGCAGAAACTGCCAAAAGCAACAGCCATTTCCGAGCTGGTCAATCTCAGTGCAAGTCAGACAATGCGCCGTTCTTTGAGAACTTCCATTACAACCGTTGTAACAATGATTATTGTCAGTGTTGTGGCAGGGATCTTTAATGTGACAAGCATCTTGAGTTTCTCTGTGCCAATGACATTCGGATTAATTGCTGGTACTTATTCTTCTCAGTGCATTGCTCCCACACTCTGGGTATGGTGGAATGAACGCCATGGCAACAAGCTGATTAGCGATGTTGCGGCAAAATAATTTTCAGAAATTCCAAAATCAGCTGTCTGTTTCCGAACATGACGGCTGATTTTTTCGTGAAAAATGATGATTATGGGGTAAAATAATTGATAATTCTGACAAAAATTGCAGAAATACTTGTATCTGATTCTGAAATATGCTATAATAGCTATGAGCATGTTTTCAGACTGCAATTGCATTCAGTTTCGGTTCGAGCAGATCATACAGTGCTTTTGCCGGAATACTGGTGAAATACCAGAATGTCGAGTGCAGCAGGCAGATCTGTCCGTGATAATTCAGAGGCAGATGACTGTAATCCCATACATTCCAGTCAAGATATAAATTGACAATCACACCTACGGCAAGTTCAAAAGACGTAATAATTACTGCACCGAACAGATACAGAAATTGCCTGGGCATTGGCGGTGCATTCCGGAATGCAATGCACATGGTCACAAAGACAGCTCCGCCCGTGAGTGTCATTGTCCAGTGGGTATAGCCTCTTGCGAGAATTTCAATCAATGCATAGAGAAAATAGCCCATGAGAAATGGAATGGCAAGTTTTGCAGTTTTCAAATTTATGACCTCCTGATTTAAATTATATATAAAAAATACAGGAATATTTTACCCTGAAAGGAGATTGTTTATGCAGGGGATTCTTCTGATTCTATGTACCCTGCTCAGTGCCGTTGCCATTGTTCAGGGCAGAATGTTGCTGCATGTCTGGGATCAGATGAAACAGCAGGAAAACCAGGAAGAACAGGGATTATCTGAAAATCAGCAGATCAGATCCGAAAAAAAACGTCTTGCCTTGCAGGAAAAAACATTACAGAAAATGAATGACCGGCTGGCGGAACAGCTTGATCGAATTGATCTCTCCATGAAAAGTCTGGATTCGCAGACAGAGGAACGTATGAGATGTTTCTCGCAGGAAAATGAGAATAAATTTTTGTCTGTTCAGGTATCCATGCAGAGAAATTTCCAGATGCTTCAGGAGGAAATGAATAGCTTGATTGATGAGAGAATGCAGGAAATTCTGGATTCACGCATTGAGAAAGCTTTCTCAGCTGTCAATCTCCGGTTGGAACAGGTACACAGGGGACTTGGAGAAATGCAGGCGCTTGCAGGAAGTGTCGGTGATCTGAAAAAAATATTTTCCAATGTCAAGCTTCGTGGTGAAGTCGGCGAAATCCAGTTAGAAACGATTTTATCAGATTTTTTGAGCGAAAAGCAATATATTAAAAATGCCATGATCGGTAAAGGACAGGTAGAATTTGCTGTCCGGATGCCGGATCGGAATGGTCGGGAGCTGTTGCTCCCGGTGGATTCCAAATTTCCGGCGGATACTTACCGGCATCTTCTGGATGCCTGTGAATCCGGCGACAAGAATGTAATTGCTGCTGCAAGGAAAAATTTTGCAGACAGAATCCGAAGTGAAGCTAAAGATATTTCTGGAAAATATTTACATCCACCTCTGACAACGGATTTCGGAATTTTATTTTTCCCGACAGAAAATTTATATGCCGAAGTTCTGCAATCCGGATTGCAGGAGGAATTGTTTCAGAAATATCGGATTTTTGTCACAAGTCCCTCTACGCTGGCGGCACTGCTTGTGAGTCTGCAAGCCGGCTTCCAGAGTATAGCAATTCAGAATCAGAGTATCGAGATTCAGGCATTATTTGAAGAAATCCGGGAAGAATTTGATAAGTTTACAGACACTCTGGCAAGAACACAGGACAAAATTTCCAGTGCCAGCGATGAATTGGAACGATTAGTGGGTGTGCGTACCCGGCAGATACACCGGAAACTGCATCATGTACAGGATTATCTAACGGAAGAACCGCCTGTTCATCTTGAAAATATTGAAAATAAAAAAGAGCCTCGGAAAATAAAAGTTTTCAAGAGGATTGCAAAAAAAATTTTCTAAAAGGAGTATAGATTATGAGAAAAAGTGGCATTCTGCTGCATATCTCCAGTCTGCCGTCACGATATGGCATTGGCAGAATGGGCAAGGCAGCCTATGATTTTGTGGATTTTCTTCAGGCAAGCGAAACAGCTTGCTGGCAGATTCTTCCACTGTCTCCGACCAGTTACGGCGATTCTCCGTATCAGTCGTTTTCTGTTTATGCCGGAAATCCGTATTTTATTGATTTTGAAAAGCTGGAAGAACTCGGATTGCTGGAACATGAAGACTATGCATCCATGCTTTGGCAGAGAAATGCAGATCGCATTGATTATGAATTATTGTACAGGAGTAATATTACTGTCCTGCGCCGGGCATTTGCCAGATTCCAGAAAAAGAAACTGAGAGGCTACACGGCTTTCAAAAATGCCAATAAGCACTGGCTGCCGGAATATGCGTTATTTATGGCACTCAAAGCGGATCATGATGGCAAGCCCTGGTATGAATGGGAACAGGAACTTGCCATGCGTGATACGAACGCACTGGAAGCATCCAGACAGGCTCTCGCAGATGAGATAGAATTATACTGCTTTATTCAGTTTATATTCTCTCAGCAATGGAATGCACTCAAGAAATATGCCAATCAGCATCAGGTGGAAATTATCGGTGATATGCCGATTTATGTTGCTTATGACAGTGCGGATGTCTGGGCATCTCCGGAATTATTTGATCTGGATGACCAGAAAAAGCCGGTCGAAGTTGCAGGCTGTCCACCCGATCCGTTCTCGCCGACCGGACAACTCTGGGGGAATCCATTGTATGATTGGGAATATCATAGGAAAAATAATTTCAGCTGGTGGACATCCAGACTGAAATTTGCGGCAAATCTTTATGATGTGATCCGGATTGATCATTTCCGTGGGTTTGAGAGTTATTACACGATTCCGTATGGGAATGAAACTGCAATTGACGGCAAGTGGCGTAAAGGGCCAAATAAGAAATTATTCCAGGCTGTGGGCAGGGAACTGGGCAGTCTGAATATTATTGCGGAAGATCTTGGCTTTATTACACCTGCTGTCCGGAGTATGCTCAAAGCATTGCACTATCCCGGCATGAAAGTCCTGCAATTCGGTTTTGACAGTGATCCGGAAAATGAACATTTGCCGCATAATTTCAATTCACCTCATTGTGTGGTCTATACCGTGACGCATGATAACCAGACGCTGAAAGGCTGGTTAGAAGACTCTGACAAAAACAC
>CAMWOX010000011.1 GCA_947175975.1 uncultured Ruminococcus sp. | reverse complement strand
ACTGTCTGCTTCTGCAATTCCGGATCAAGAATCGGCGCACCGACTTCTACACGGTGTACAGTATTTCTGGTCATAAAATCCGCAGAACTGATATAGATCCTGCGCCGTTCTTCCGTACCGGCAATGTAAATTCTGCTGTGTTCCAGGTAGCGTCCTACAATACTGACAATCTGGATATGGTCTGTATAACCAGGTACACCTGGCTTCAGACAGCAGATTCCACGGACTACCAGATCAATCCGGACACCTGCCTGTGACGCTTCACAAAGTTTATCCATGACGGCACGATCACTGATGGAATTGACTTTTGCGGCAAAATAAGCCGGTTCATGATTTTTAGCATGGGCAATTTCTTCATCCAGCATTTCCAGGATCTTACTGCGTAGGCACAGCGGTGCAACCAGCAGTTGCTTGGTATCTTCCACCAGAGAATCCGTTGAAAGTGCATCAAAGACATGTCTGGCATCCTCTGCGATTTCCGGATTTGCCGTCATAAGAGAAAGATCTGTATATAACCGGGAGGTTTTTTCATTGTAATTGCCCGTGCCAATCTGTGTGAAATTCTGGATCTCATCACCGGATTTCCGGGTAATTAACAATAATTTAGAATGTACTTTCATGTTGTGAGGCCCATAGATCACAATACAACCTGCATCAATCAAGCGATCTGCACATTGGATGTTATGCGCTTCGTCAAATCTGGCTCTCAATTCTACCAGTACAAGAACCTGCTTGCCATTCTCAGCAGCCTGACAGAGTGCTTCGATTACCTGACTGTGGGATGCCAGTCTGTAAAGCGTGATCTTGATCGAAATTACATCCGGATCGAGTGCCGCTTCATGGAGTAATCTTAAAAACGGTGAAATGGATTCATAGGGATAAGATAATAACAGATCATGATCTGCAATCTGGGACATCATACTTTCTCTTGTGGAAATATCCGGTCTTGGCTGTGGTTTCTGTACAGGATATTTCAGTCTTTCCTCTCCGGACATTTCAGGGGAAAAATCAATCACTTTGTATACGAAAGACAGATCCAGAGGTGCCTGCTCCAGGAATAATTGTTTGTTCGAGAGTTTTAGTTTTTTCAACAGATATTCCATGGCTTCCTCATCGAGTGTGCTATTCATCTGGAGACGGACAGGTTCACGCTTTCTGCGTTTCCGGAGAAGGTCTTCCATAATATCCCGGAAATCTGTCTGTTCATCTGCGGCAGATCCTTCAAAACGAATCGCTGCATTCCGGGTAATCCGGATCAGTGCCGAATCCAGAACTTTATAATTCTTGAACGCCTGCGGTGCAAAATGCAGAATCACATCTTCCAGTAAAATAAATCTGCCTGTTTTATCAAGCCGGATGACTCTGTCCGTTTTGCTGCCGGCAGGAATCACACCCAGTTTGACACCGTTTTTGGATGCCAGATGCACTGCAACATAAATTTCCTTGTTTCTCAGGAACGGAAACGGCTGACGTTTTTCGATCACAATCGGGGAAAGTAATGGCTTGATCTCACGCTTGAAATATACTTCCAGGAACTCTCTTTCTTCGGGTGTCGCATCTGAGAATGTCACATGCTGAATGCCGAAACGGCTTAATTTCTGCATGGTTTCAAAATAGGCCCGGTCTTTCCGGGGGAGCAGTGCAGAAATTTCTCCGAGCATGGCTTTGAGCTGTTCCTTTGGTTTCATGCCGGATCTGGAATCTTTATCCTTAGGTGTATCATGCATTCTGTCAAGCATTGTTCCTACTCGAACCTGAACAAATTCATCAAGATTGCTCTGATAAATCGCTGAAAAGTTCAGTTGTTCCAGTAACGGCACATTCTCGTCTTCGGCTTCTTCCAGAACTCTGGTATTAAAAGCAATCCAAGATAATTCCCGATTTTGATAATATGGCTGTATCATACAAAAAAACTCCTCGTCTGAAAAATAACATTACTATTATTATAGCATAGAATTACGGAAAAGCAAATAGTTTTTTTAGAAAATACCAAATAAATTTTAAAATTCATGTGAAAAGAAAGAAAACACAGATCTGTCCGCCTGCCGCATACAGTCGTATTCGACAAAAAATCAGTTTTAGACCAGGAAAATTTAGCTAGATTTCCAATTGATTTTTATGCCAAAATCGCATATAATTAATAATATTGATAGTAAAATTTTATTTTTTTCAGAAAGGTTTGTAGATGAAATTATGAGAACAGGTGTGAAAGTTGTGAAATTCGGCGGCAGCAGCCTTGCCGATGCCAATCAGATCCGGAAAGCAGCCGAAATTATTAAGAGTGATCCTGAACGCCGCTTTGTTGTGCCGTCTGCACCCGGAAAGCGTTTTGCTGAGGATATTAAAATTACAGATATGCTCTATGCATGTTATGAAAAAGCCAGCCTCGGCGAAAATTTCGATGCAGATTTCCAGAATATCAAAAATCGTTACCAGGAAATTATTGCGGATCTCGGGCTGGAGCTGTCCCTCGAAGAAGACTTTGACGAAATCCGGAAGAATCTTGCTACTGCTGGCAAAGAATACGCTGCAAGCCGTGGAGAATTTCTGAATGGCAAGATTATTGCAGAGTATCTGGGGTTTGCATTCGTGGATGCTGCGGATGTAATTGTCTTTGGTGATGATGGTGTGATGGATCGTCATGTGACCAGGGCAAAACTCAGAGAACGTCTTGCAGATTCTGAAAATGCAGTCATTCCGGGTTTCTATGGAAAATCTGTCAGTGGTGTTGTCCGGACATTCTCCCGTGGCGGTTCGGATGTCACAGGTTCTCTAGTTGCAAGAGCAATGCGTGCTTCTGTCTATGAAAACTGGACGGACGTTTCTGGTGTTCTGGTAGCTGATCCCCGTGTCGTAGAAAATCCTGTTGTCATTCCTGTGATTACTTACAAGGAACTCCGGGAACTATCTTATATGGGCTTTTCTGTTTTGCATGAAGATGCTATCTTCCCGGTTCGTACTGCCGGAATCCCGATTAATATCCGGAATACAAATAAGCCCCAGGATGCAGGAACTCTCATCATTCCGGACAGTGAAACGGAAGAAACAGCATCCCGAACGATCACAGGTATTGCCGGCAAAAAAGGCTTCTGTGCAATCAATATGGAAAAGGCTATGATGAACAGTGAAGTCGGATTTGTCCGTGATGTGCTGAATGTTTTTGCAGATATGAACGTTCCTGTGGAACATATGCCTTCCGGTATTGACACGCTGAGTATCATTGCGGATGCGGATGCATTCAAGGGCAGGGAAGAAGAACTGCTTGCCAAGCTCCGGGATGCTGTCAATCCAGATGCACTCGAAATTGAACCGGATATTGCACTTCTGGCAGTCGTGGGACGTGGTATGAGAAGAACCAGAGGTACAGCCGCAAGGATTTTTGCTTCTCTGGCACATGCCCGAATCAATGTCAAGATGATTGACCAGGGATCAAGCGAATTAAACGTCATTGTCGGTGTAAATGAACATGATCTGCATCAGGCAATCCGTTGTATCTATGACGCTTTTATCGCATCTACACTGGATTAATTGAATCCGATAACAAAGCCCCCTGCTTACGCAGAGGGCTTATTTTTAAGAAGTTACAAACAATTTTAAAAAATTATGCATCAAGACCAACGAGCTTCCGCAGAATCGCCATGGAATCTGTCAGCTCCAGTTTGCCGTTGCCGTTGAGGTCGCCTGCGAGGACTTTGGAGGGATTTGCTTTGTCCACACCGACTACAACTCTGTTAAGCATGACCACATCCAAAATATCCAGTTCGCCGTCATTGCCCACATCGCCGGGAACGATTTCATCTTCAATGATTACATAAGGAATATTATGCCTCTCGCACATGTCCTGTTCATCTGTATCATCCCTCCGGCAATGGATTGTCACACCCATATCTGCAAGAGCAAGATAGTCAGAATTTAGTCCCTGAGCTGAATAATCACAATTTGGATAATCATATTTGGAATCTATAATTCCCACAGAGTAATTTGGTGAATAGAAATACAAATCCTGTAAACCGGAATTTCGACTTTGCAACTTAACAGAAGCAAATTTAACATTTTCGTCAAATGAAAGGCTTGTCAGCTCTGGACAGTCTGTGATAGTACATTCCTTGAAATTCATTAACTTAAGTTCTTTCAGCTTTGAACAATTTGCAACTGTCAATTTTGCCTGTTTAAAATAATCATCTGGATAATCAATAGATTCCAGGCTACCTTTCTGTACAGGACTTTTTACGTCAATTTCTGATAAATCCAATGTTTCTAGGCTGTCACAGCCTACGACAAAGACCTCTGCATTGCCAACCACATCACAAGGCAAAGAAAGCTCTCTCAATTCAGGACAGCTTTGGATAAGCAATGTTGAATAAATTTCATAATTTTCAGGCACGCTCAGGGTTTCCAGGCTTTCTAAGCCTGTAAATCTCATTGCAGTAACTAAGGCAGGCTCCTCTGGTGCTTTCAGATTAATTTCTTTCAGGTTAGGACAATTTCTAAAAGATACAATACTTAATACACCCATAGTAGTAATTTTTTCAAGAGAATTACAATGTGTAACCGTACCAGAAGAATTTTGATTTTTGGACATTGTCTCAGAAATTGTCAGCTCTTTCAGATTATGACAATAATCAAAAATATCATCAACTGTGTAGACATTTTCCGGAGTGGTATAGACCTCTTTCTCACAAGCACGTGGATAGGCATAAACTTCTCTAAAAAGTTTTGAAACCAAAACACCATCCACAACTTCAAAATATTCACTTTCTTCATCTACGAGAATTTCCTTCAGATTATAACATGAACCAAAATCTAGATGTTTTCTATAACTGACAGATCCATCCACCAAGTCAGTAACAGGAATACCATTTATTTCCGCCGGGACTGTAACAGAAGTAACAGTTCTATCCACAACACCTATCAGAGTTACACTGTTATCATCCAAAGAAGATGTATACAGCCAATTATCATAGACAAAAACATCTTCGGGAAGGTTTTCAAGATCAAATGCAGCAGAAGAAGAAATACTAGAGATACTTGCCGCCGCTAGAAGAACAGCGACAAGAAATGCTTGCAATTTTTTGACTTTTTTCATAGAACATTTTCCTTTCTTAATATAAATTTTAATAAAAGGAGATTTTCTCATTAATTATAGTATAGCACTATTTTCTGGGAATGTCAAGAAATTTTTTCCATAAAGGAAGTACAAATTTAACAGCTTTTTTGTTTGCTTTTTCAAAAAATACCTGCACTTGTGTGCAGGCATTTTTTCAAATTCTTAGTTTGTTTCCAGTGTTCCATGTGAGAGGGATTTCAGATATGCATGAATGAAGCCGTCCAGATCGCCGTCCATCACAGCATTGATATTGCCGTTCTCAAAATTCGTGCGATGATCTTTTGCAAGGGTATAGGGCATAAACACATAAGAACGGATCTGTGCGCCCCAGCCGATTTCCTTCTGCACACCCTTAATATCGGAGATCTTTTCGAGATGCTCTCTTTCTTTGATTTCCACCAGTTTCGAGATCAGCATCTTCATGGCATAATCTTTGTTCTGGTACTGACTTCTTTGTGTCTGGCAGGATGCAACTAATCCCGTTGGCTTGTGGATCAGACGAACAGCGGAACTTGTCTTATTGACTTTCTGACCGCCTGCACCACTGGCACGGTAAAATTCTGTTTCAATATCTTCCGGACGGATGTCTACTTCGATGCTGTCATCAATTTCCGGCATGACTTCCAGTGCTGCAAAGGAGGTATGCCGTCTGCCGGAGGCATCGAACGGAGAGACTCTGACAAGTCTGTGTACACCTGCCTCGGATTTGAGATAGCCATAGGCATTCTCCCCGGATACCATGATACAGGCACTCTTGAGACCAGCTTCTTCGCCATCCAGATAATCCAGCAGCTGGACTTTGAAATTGTGACGCTCTGCCCACCTGTTGTACATCCGGTACAGCATTTCCGCCCAGTCCTGTGCTTCTGTACCGCCTGCACCTGCATGGAATGTGAGAATGGCATTCTTGGAATCATATTCGCCTGAGAGCAGTGTTTCCAGGTTCTTTTCTTCCAGATCCTGCTTGAATGATGCAATGTCAGAGACAATTTCATTCTGCATCTCTTCATCAAATTCTTCCATGCACATCTCAATCATAGTGAGAATATCATCAAGCCGTCTCTGCATTCTTTCATAATCTGCAATTTTATTTTCAAGCTGTTTAGTTCTTTGAAGTACTTTCTGTGAATTTTCGAGATCATCCCAGAATCCCTCCTGTGCAGCCTCGTCCTGTAATTTTTTGACTTCCTGCCGGGCGTTTTTAATATCGAGTACCTCACCGAGTTCATCGACTTCTTTCCGATAGCCATTCATTTCGACTTTTAATTCATCTAATAAAATCATAGTAAAATCCTTTCTTTACAAAATATCATGCAGACATGCAATCCATCCTTGGGCAAGTTCTTCATGACCGATCAGCGTAGGATGTGTGCCGTCAAGTGTTTCATAATAGACTTTTCTGGCGGACAGATCTGCAACCGGACATTTCTGTTTTTCTGCAACAAGCCGGATTGTCTGGTTATATTCTTCCAGAGCGATCCCCTGAAATTTCTCCGGAAAATTCCAATGCGGGATTCTGGCATGATATGTCCTTGCGACTGTACCGCAGATAATCACAGAACTGGGATAGTTCAATTTGATTCTCCGTAGCATGAGTGTGTAGGCATCTTCAAAATAGATGGGATTTTTATGCAGAAAATTCCTGCCTTTGATGGGAACACCTCTGCCGAAGTCTTTAATGCCCATATAGATCAGAATATATTCCGGTGCATATTCCCTGTTGTGAAGCAGTTCTGTCCGCTGGATACAGTTGCCGGAGGGAAAGCGTCGTCCGGCGACACAGCTCCCGGCGAAAGAATTATTGACACAGAGTGAACCTCTGAAATGGGAAATGACTTTTGACCACCAGATGTCACCGAGGGAACGCATAGCGTTTTTTTTCAGATTCTCATAATCATAATAGACATTGTAGCTCTGGGGCTGAGAGCCGACAAAAGTGCTGATTGAATCCCCCAGGATTGAAAAATAATCCATAATTTTACAACCCTCCTCCCAAGCAGAAAAAAATAATGATACACACCTATAAGAATTTTACCACAAAAACAAGCATTTGTCAATCCGGAACAAGAAAAAATCAGAAAATCAGGACAGTTTCGTATGCCTGGACTATAATCATCCAGGGACGTGAACCATCCTGATTCTGATGATAAATTAAAATAGATTAAAATTATTCTGCCTGAATCGGGAAATCTTTCTGTTCGAGCAAATGCACAAGAAGTTTCAAAACATTCATAGAATCCGACAGTGTGATTTTGCCGTCCTGGTCGGAATCTGCATTCTTCTTGCCGGAGTCGGAGATCTTATCCACACCGACATAGACTCTGTTCATGAGAACAACATCCAGGATTTCAACCTTGCCATTTTCGTCTGCATCTCCCCAAAGTACATTGACGGGCGGTGTCTGTGTATCAGGTTCTGTGGGTGCAGTTGTATCTGGCTGTGTGTCGGGTTCTGTGGGTGCAGTTGTATCTGGCTGTGTATCGGGTTCAGTCGGAGCAGTTGTGTCTGGCGGTGTTGGTTTGGTATCATCCTTAACGGCAGTTACCGTTGTCACACCCTTGTCAAATACCAGTGTAATGGAATCCAGATCCGCTGTTCCGCCCCACCAGTTCTGGATCTGGAGATAGCTGAACTCAAATTCGTAAGGGATGTCACCTTTTTCATCATCTGAAAATATGCCATCAAAAATCGCTGTACCTGTACCGGAGCTGTCCACAGAGGCTGTTTCTGCTGTCCAGACACCGGACTGTCCCTCTCTTGTGGCAGAGAATCCAATACCATATCCAGCTTCTTCCTCTCCTGTGAGTTTGCCGTTGAGGATTACTTTTTCGAGTTTCTCACCGTTTGCACCATAGCCCGCAACATTCACATTGTAGCCGTATTCGTCTTTGTATTCTGCCAATGGGATTGTAACTTCCTTAGTGCTGGTATATTCAAATTTAATGCCTGCACCATTTTGTTTGAGATTCTTGTAGACATTCTCGATTGTGGGATCAAACCATTTGAGTTCTTTTCTGTCAAAGAACTGCATATCTCCGGCATTGCCGGCATCCCACAGAAATGCACTCAGTCCGTCAATTGCCAGAGCAGTAGAAGCGACAGTATTTAAATATAATTTAATATCATCTCTGTCTTTCTGGTCTTTTTCTGTGGTCAGAACACCATATTCGCCAACAATTACCGGAATACCCTTGTCTACAAATGTTTCTTTCATCTTGTTGAAATTATTATACACATCCTGGATCTCTGTTTCAGTTCCCCAGGTCTCCGTGTGACCCCAAGATGCATTGATATCTGCGACACAGAATGTAGATGGTGTATAATAATGTATGGAAACAGCAACCATATCATCATCCGGAACGACATAGCTGTCAGAGCATGTTTGTGCCAGATCATCATTTTTGCCGGCTAACAATAACAGTCTGTTTGCATTGTTGCCGCCAGATTCTCTCATAAGATCTACAAAACTCTGGTTGAAATTGTTTAATACATCATAATCGAATGTGACTTCGTTCATGCTTTCAAAAACAAGATGCTGGTCATAGTCTTTGAAATAATTTGCAATTTCCGTCCACATTGCTTTATACTGTGGTAATGCATCTGCGCCCTTGTTCAGCCAAAGAGAACCGCCAGACTCCCAGTCCCAGTGCATATTGACAATAACATACATGTCATTCGCATAGGCATAGTCTACTACTTCCTTGATTCTGGCAAGATAAGCATCATCAATATCATACGTTGCCGGATCTGTGATATTTTCATACCAAGTCACAGGGATTCTGATAGAATCAAAACCGGATGCTTTAATCGCTGTGATCATGTCCTGTGTCGTAGTGACATTGCCCCATGCCGTTTCTGTATCTGTTGTCCATCCACGAGTACCCCAGCAGTCAAACGTATTACCAAGATTCCAGCCCATGCCCATCTCATTGACGATCTGGATCGCATCCTTATCTGCTGCATTGGTATTGGTAAACAGTGCTGTACTGCCGCAAGCCAGCATGGATGCTGTCAGGACAGCGGATGTGACCGCAGAAGTGAATTTCTGAAATAACTTCATGATTTTATCTCCTTAATAAAATAGATTCTAACGGATAGTTTATAGTTTTATGATAGCATATTTCAGGCACTTTGTCAATAAGATTTGTGGAAATTCTCTAAAAATTAAGGTTAATGTGGGAAAAATTCCACTTTTTTATGACTTGTATTCAGAATCCTGCTACATCTGTGTATTTCATTTCCGGATGCAGTGCAAGATTAATACCGCAGGCTAAAATATAGGCTGACTGTGAAATCAATCTGTCGATATCTCTCGGTGTAACCATCATGCCGGAAAAGGCTTCCGGCAGATATTCTGCGATCGTTTCAGAAATATCTTCCGCAATGGATCGGATCCCGATGACAGTCGGTACGCCGATCCCGATCACGGGAACACCGAAATTCTCAACATCCAGAGCTTTTCTATGATTGGCAACACCACTCCCTGGTGCAATTCCGCTGTCTGCAATCTGAATGGTTGTCCCTAGACGTTCCAGGCTCGAACAGGCAAGTGCATCAATTGCTAGAATTGCTTTCGGTTGGACAAGATCAGCAACTGCATGAAGAAGTTCCGCACTCTCAATTCCGGTCTGCCCCATAACACCGCCTGCGATTACACTTACGGGACGAAGATTTTTCAGAAAATCCTCATCTTGTTCTGTCAATTCTTTCTGCAAATGCCGGGTTGCCAGAACCTTTTCTGTCACACGGACACCGAGTGCATCCGGTGTGATATTGGCATTCCCCAGACCTGCAACAAGAACAGCACCGGAATCCGGGATCAGATTCTGGATCTCTCGGGCTAATTCTTCCGCCATTCCCTGGTATCGATCAGAAAATCCGGACAATGGTTCACTTTCCAGTGTAATATATTTTCCTTTTCCCTTTCCGATTGCACTTCCGGCATCATCATCCGGGATTACAATCTCTGTAATCTGAAAATAATTCCCTCTGTGATGTTCTGTTATTCTGGGTTTTTCCTGCAATTCTGTGACACTCTCCAGTGCCAGGTCTGTTCGGTAATGCAGCATAAGCAACTCTCCTCAGGTTTTATTTTTTCAAATCTGCATCTATTCTGTGCGTTCTATTGTGAATTATGCCGAAAAAGTGGAATATTTTTTAGTAAAAAACCGTGAAAAAGAGACTTGCTTTTTTCAGAATCCTATGCTATAATAAATAGCATGAGACAGTCGTGCTGTCATTTTTCTGAAACAGATTCTCCGGAATGTGTCTCTCCGGCATTCTGTTTTTGTATGTATTTATTTAAAATTTAGGAGGTTCTCTACAAATGCCAAATATTAAATCCGCTAAGAAAAGAGTCAAGGTGAATAAAACCAAGGCTGAAGCAAACAAAGCAAGAAAATCCAATCTTAAGACAATGATCAAAAAAGCAGAAATTGCTGCTGCCAATAATGCACCCGAAAAAGAAGCCGCTGTCAAGCTTGCCATCAAGCGTGTCGATCAGGCATGTGCAAAGAATCTGCTGCACAAAAACAATGCAGCCAGAAAAAAGGCACATCTTGCAAAACTGCTCAACGCTTAATTTTTGATTTATTATTTATTATCTATCAAAAAGCAACCCTGTTCCTCTCTCACGGGAACAGGGTTTTTGTAGATAGAAGTAAACGCTTTATTTGCACATTTGTAGAATAAAATCTACTGCTACTTCTGAACCATTTGGCATGTAAACATAACTTTTACTATCCAGTACATTGACACCAGCAGAATTTACAAAAAAATTCTTCATCATAAACCAGTTTATAAAATGTGGCATCAAATCCGCCATATTCACTAGAACTGCATTTTACAAAATATTTTTCAGCAACTACTTCTTTTAATGTTTCCAATTGGTCGTGATCCAGTTTCTGCAAAAAGCACTCCTGGGCGAGCAGGGATTCCAGATTACTGAGTCTCACAACACTTTGTACGACTTCTGTGGATTCCAACGTTTCCGCCTGAGAATCTGTGATTACTTCCTCAGCCATATATTTTTGAAGAAGTACCTCTCCGGCATCCTCCCGCTGTGCAAGTTCTCTGACACCATTAAACGTCTCAAACATGGTATCAATGCCCATCTGCATATCATCAAATGCATAGATATCCCAGAAAAATGGATACTCTAACACAGCTTCCGTCAAAGCAGGTGTGTCCATGGAAGATAGCATATCTTCCGGAAGCTGTACCATATTGCCACGCTCTGCACGGCTGACTGTCGTTTGCCATTCTGGACTGCTCACCACGCTTTCATAGAATGCAATCGCTATGGAAGGATCTGTGATCTGTGCCGGGGTATCCTGTGCGGAAGCAAAGCTGGAATGCAGGAGCGTGAGACTTAGGATGGGGATCAGTAAAAAAGCGATTTTTTTCATGCAACCACATTCTTTCTTATTATTGCTATTATTATAGCATAATGCAGGTATTTTTTTGTGTATTATCTGTAAATTTTCTGTAATTTTTTTAGAATTTTAAAAAATAGTATGTATTTGACAAGAGCCTGATTCTGTGTTATAATAAAATCTGTAACAGAAATCCTCCGCCCATCTGTATCAGCACAGGCGGAGGAGTATTCCGTTTTTAATATTTGATTCCTGATTCTGATCAGCCGATTGTCCGGATTTCGTCCGAGTTGACATCATCTCGGAATAACAGCGTTGTACACCAGACTGCGGAAACGGCTACGAGAATGTAAACCGCCCTGCTGATAAGAGATGCTGTACCGCCGAACAGCCATGCGACTAAGTCAAACTGGAAAATACCCACAAGTCCCCAGTTGATACCACCAATAATCAGAAGTGTGAGACAGATTTTATCCCAGACAGTGTTAGTACTCATGAAGTTTCATACCTCTTTCTGTGAGGAAGATTTCAGACCTCACAGCGATAGTATGCGTAGATCAGAAAAAATTTATACAGGAAAATTTTTAATTTATTTTGGGGGAATAATTTATGCGGATCAGAAAAATAGCAGCTGGTGTCCTGGCATTTGGTTTTTTATGCAATGCAGTGACAGTTTCAGGGATAGTACAACAACGAAATTCCCAGATCATTACCAAAGCGGCAGATGGCTTGGACTACACAGAGAGTATTTACAATGAGCTGACATATTGTGCATTTGATGATCATATCGTGATTTCAGATTGTGATACTTCTGCTGTGGAAGTTACAATCCCGGAAGAAATCGGATCTCTGCCCGTGACACAGATTGATGACCGTGCATTCTGTTATTGTGAAAATCTGGTCAGTGTTACCATCCCGGATACTGTCACAGTAATCGGCAGTGGTGCATTCCAGGAATGCACAAGTTTGGAGTCTGTCAACATTCCATCCGGTGTAACAGAGCTTGAAAGTTCTGTTTTTGAGGATTGTTCCAGCCTGACGCAGATCATAGTTCCGGATGGTGTGGAAAGTATTGGCTACAGTGCATTTTCCGGCTGTTCTGCTCTGCAATCTGTTGCAATACCGGAAAATGTAAATTTTATTGAAGATAATGCATTTTGTCATTGCTCCAGCCTGGAATCCCTTGCAATTCCTGCCAGCACGACCTATCTCGGTTATGATTTTTGTACGGACTGTTCCAGTCTGACAGATATTACAGTTGCAGAGGGCAATGAAAGTTATTTCTCAGTAGATGGTGCATTATTCAGATATTTCTATTTTGATGATTCCCATCCGGAGGCAATGCTGCTTCTTGTGTGTCCGGAGGGAAAGACAAGCTATACAATCCCAGACGGAACAGTATTAATCGGCGGTTATGCATTTGAAGGTTGTGCTTCTCTGGAATCCGTTCAGATTCCGGATAGTGTACGGGAAATCCGTGCCAGTGCTTTCAGCGGTTGTGAGAATCTGTCAGAAATTACAATTCCTGAGGGGATTATTTCCATTGGAGAGTTTGCATTCTGGGGTTGTACCAGTCTGCAATTGTTAAGGATTCCAGCTAGTGCAGAATATCTCGGGGTTCGTTTTTGTGAAAATTGTCCATCACTCACGACAATTGATGTTGCACCAGATAATAAAATCTATTCCAGTTCTGACGGCGTTCTTTTTAAAAATGCTAGTTATGATTATGATTGGGGAAAATGGGAACCACTCACCCTGAAAGTATACCCTGAGGGCAAACAAGGCAGTTACAGTATTCCTGAGGGAGTTGGTGCAATTAATAATTTTGCATTTGAAAACTGCACAGGTCTGGAGTCGATTACCATTCCGGAGAGTACTGTCAATATCGGATGGCATGCATTCCGGGATTGTACAGGGCTGAAATATGCAACAATCCTGAACGCAAATTGTGATATTAGTTATTATAGCTGGCTCCGTCTGCGTGAGGGTGGTGCGATCTATGGTCTGGAAAATTCCACGGCTCAGGTATATGCTGATAGTGTGCGATATGAATTTCGGATAGCCGGAGCAGAAGAACCGTTGCCGTCCGGGGATGTCAATGGAGATGAGATGATTAACGCAGTGGATGCCTCTATGATTCTGATTGCTTCTGCAAATGTTGGTGCAGGTAATGATTCCGGTCTGACAACGGTGCAGGAGGCAGCGGCGGATGTAGATGCTGATGGTGTATTCAATGCGTTTGATGCTTCTATTATTCTGTCCTATGCCGCCGCCGCAGGTGCAGGGTATGCAGACTCTTTTCCGGAGTTTGTGGAGGAATTTTTAACAAAATAATTTGATTTTGATTTGGAGTTGAGGATTTATGAAACACATAAACAGCGAACACATTCGTTTATTGACTTTCACAGGCGTTCTGACAGCACTCACGACCGTTGCAACATTGGTGATTCGGATTCCCACACCCTCGAAAGGCTATATTAATTTGGGTGACACGCTTGTGAATCTCTGTGCCTGGATTCTTGGCAGTGGCTATGGTGCATTCGCCGCAGGATTCGGATCTGCTCTGGCGGATCTGATTTCCGGTTATGCGATCTATGCGCCAGCAACATTCGTCATCAAATTTTTAATGGCACTTGTCTCGTTTGAAATTTTCCATGTCCTGGAGAAAAAATTTCCCTCGCTCTCGATTCGGATCTTCTCCACTGTCGTCGCTGAACTGATTATGATAGTAGGCTATGCGCTGTTTGCCGGGATTCTGTATGGCTCTATGGAAGCGGCATGGGTATCCATCCCGGAAAACGCTGTTCAGGGAATTTTTGGTGCAGGGGCATCCATAGCACTGTATGAATTAATTTTGAAACGCATTCCGCAATACAGAAAAAAATAAAAAATCAATCATAGGAGCTTTACCAAAATGAACGAATTAGATATTATCACGAAATCCAACGGAGAGATATTTCCGAAAGAAGGTAAAAATCTCCGTGAATTGTATAAACATCAGAAAACAGCTATGGAGAATTTGGATATCATTGATGAAAACTCATCTTATAGTACACTTGTTGTTCTGCCAACCGGAAGCGGAAAGACATATACAGCAACAATGTGGCTTCTGATGAATGCAATTGACAGGAAAAAGAAAATTCTTTGGATTGCACATCGTCAATATCTCCTTGACCAGGCTGCCGAGACATTTCAGAAGTATGCATATTCTGAGGTGATAACAAGTGTTAGTTCTTTCAGATACAGAATTGTTTCTGGAGATACAAAGCATGACAGGGCTATCAATATCAATAGTAAAGACAACCTCCTGATTATCAGCAAGGACAGTATTGGTCGTAATCTTTCAGCTTTGGATTGTTGGCTTAAGAGAGAGAATGAGATATATTTTGTAATCGATGAAGCACATCATGCTACTGCGAAAACATATCGCAAAGTGATTGATTACATCAGGAAAAAAGTTCATAATGTAAAACTCATTGGGCTTACTGCAACACCTTTTAGAACTGCTGAACATGAACAGGGACTTCTTAGGAAAATTTTTACAGAGGGAATAAGTTATCAGATTTCTTTGAAGGAGCTTATTAACAGACAAATTCTTTCACGTCCGATTATTGAAAGCTACAATACAGGCGAAGATTACAGCCAATACATCCGTGCGAAAGACCTGGAACGTATTCAACGTTTTGATACTCTTCCTGATGATGTTATGGAAAAGATGATTGAAAATTCCGTAAGAAGCAAATTCATTGTTGAAATGTATAAAGAAAACAGAGAAAAGTATGGTCAGACAATTGTTTTTGCGATGAACATCACACACGCTATCCAACTTACAACAGTATTTCATGAATATGGAATCAAAGCTGATTATGTCGTATCAGGATTAAGAGATGCCGTGACTGGAGTAACTCGTTCTTCTGAGGAAAATCATCATGTCATTCAACAGTATCGCAATGGTGAGCTTGAAGTTATCGTAAATGTAAATATTCTCACTGAAGGTGTCGATCTTCCCAAAACACAAACTGTTTTTCTGACAAGACCAACTGTTTCAAAAATTCTGATGACACAAATGATTGGAAGAGCTTTGCGGGGAGAAAAGGCTGGCGGAACAAAAAATGCTTATATTGTCTCATTTATTGATAATGGTCTTGATAAGATTGCATGGGCAAATCCTGAGTTCATTTTTGAGGACAATAATGATTTTGCTGATACGGATTCCGACTATGAAAAACATGCGGTTAGATTAATTTCCATTGCAAAAATGGAAGAGTTTGCAAAAATGCTTAACAAGTCAGCCGATACAAAAGGACTTGAAAAAATACCATTTACAAAACGAATTCCAATTGGAATGTATATGTTCAATTATCTTGAAGAAGAAGGCATGGATATTTCATATCAGGTCATGGTTTATGATAGCACGCAAAAAGCATATGAGCAGATGATGAATGCATTGTCTGACATATTCAAGGAGTATGAAATTGATCAGGAATATCTTTCTCAGCAGATTCTTGAAACTATTGCTGAAAAGTGCAGAGAGATGTTTTTCCTTGGAGAAATGATTCCTGCCTATGATAAAAATGATATGATACATATTTTGAAATATTATGCCCAGTATGAACAAATTCCTGAGTTTTATAGTTTCGACTATATTGAAAAGAGCAAGATTGACCCATGTGTGATTGCTGAAAAAATTGTTGAACAGAAGCTTGATCCGGTTCAAAAAGCTGCATATATCAATGCACTATGGAACAATGGTGATGATAATCTACTGAGAATGTTCTTTGGCAAACAGAAATATCTTTATGACCAGATTGATAGAGAAATTCTGAGAATCACAGCTCCATTTATTTTTGAAAATGATGACAATGTGGTTTATGGAAGGAAAAAATTTGAAGATATGAGTCTTTATGAGATTGGAAAAATTAATCCTGAATTAGAAAGAAAACTGAGAAAAGAAGCTTTTGAAACAGCAAAAATTTCTGATGGAAAATATGTATGTGCATGCTGCAAAAGAAAATTTGATAGTCGTATTCCCTTGCAGGTTGATCATATCATCCCGTTGAACAGAGGCGGAAAAACAGTTTCTGATAATTTGCAGATCCTATGCAGATACTGTAATGGCGAAAAGGGGGACAAATAGTGAAAAAATTAATTTATACTCCATACGAACTTGCTCTGATCGTTACTTTTTATCGGATGAACACGATTAAGATGACTGAATTTCTGAACAATATTTTCAAGTATGATAATGCTTTCATTGAGATCAAGTATCGTCATGATTAAAAACAATTTATGCTTGATGTGATGGAATGTGTAAATTATATCAACAATCAAAAACAATTCGACATGGAAGCAAATGCCCTCAATAAAGATATGGAAGATTTTGGACTAAAAAATGAAATTTTGAATGACAAAGAAACTTTGAATGTATATCATCTTGTATTCAAGGAATTGCGTCTGAAAATTCTATATATTAACACGAACGGATACACAAAAATGAAAATGCGTACATTTATTTCAAGACTTGGCTATAAAAAACGTTCTTCTCAGCTTGTGAATTACATTTATGATTGTCTTTTGTTTTACCATATTTCTGTAACTTTAAAAGACAATGTGGACTGTGATATGGAAAGTGTTGAACTTGATAGACAAATTATTTTCAGAGTAGTGTAATTAGTATTTGACTTGATGAGAATAGGAAAAATACCTGTATGCTTTAAATTTACTGCTATGAATATCAAAAAATTTGCCCTCCATTTGATTGATGGAGGGCTTTTTGACAAGCTGACTACTGTATCATAATAGTAGTTTTCTATTATCCGAGTGTGATAATTATTTCATTGATGTCCTGCAAGTCAGAGAATTTAAAATAGGAATTTTTCTGTGCTTTCTGGTTCAGGCTTGCGGATTTGACACCGGATTGCACATGATTAGGATTCTGTACAAGAATGCTGAGCATTTTGCCACGGAAATTCTTTCGGATGCGGAAACTTTCCCATTCATGAGGAATAGACGGATTAATCAGAATACCGTCTGCATCCGGTCGGATGCCACAGATGCCCTCCACACAGCCAACCATGACAGTAGATGCTGTTCCTGTCAGCCAATGCACATGAGAACGTCCTGCAAACGGAGATTCTTTGCTTTCTGTGAACTGCCCGTGTGCATAGGGTTCAATTCCACGGATTTCCGCTTTTTCATTCATCATAGCCGGAGAGGTTTCACAGAAATATTGGAATGCCCTGTCACCATGTCCGAGCAGACTCTCCGCCAGGATCAACCAGCCTTGCGACTGTGAGAAAATGCCACCATTTTCTTTGGTGTCCGGATTGTAGACCTGCATTAATGCACCATCAAAATGATGCTGTTTGTACGGAGGATCTAATAATTTTGCACCGTAGGGTGTATTCAGAATATTATGTACACTGTTCATAGCGGATTCCGCCTGCTGTGGATCTGCAAAACCGGAAATAACGCTCCAGCTCTGCGGATTGAGCCACATATTGGCTTCCGGATCGCTCTTCTTTCCGACAATTACATCATCGTCCCGGATACCACGAATAAATCTGTCTTCATCCCAACAGGATGTTAGGGATTCTTTTAATGCTTTCTGCTCCTGGTCAAGATATCGGATATATTCCTGATCCTGCTGGGATTCTGCCATATCCCGAAGAATGTTCATGGCATCATATAACTGGAATGCCACAAATGTGGATTCTCCCTCTGCACCTAAACGCAAGCAGTCATTCCAGTCTGCATGTAGTCCTGCCGGCATATGATGTTTTCCCATATGTGTCAGGGAGAAATCAATTGCTTTCTTAAGATGTTCATAGACGTTTGCTTCACCGCCATTTGCATAGACAATTACTTTATCCAGGAATCCGGTATTGCCGCTTTCACCAATATATTTCCGGATTGTCGGGAAGAGCCATAAAGCATCATCCGCACGGTAGGACGGATGTCCCGTTTCTTTGACATAGTCAGGGTCATCCGGTGTGTTCTCATGTCCGGCATTGTGTGTGAATTTGACAAGCGGCAGACCTGCACCGTTATCCACCTGTGCAGAGAGCATAAATTCGATTTTTTCCCGTGCCATTTCCGGCGAAAGATGAATCATGCCTTGAATATCCTGGACAGTGTCCCGATAGCCGTAGCCGTTTCGCAGTCCGCAGTAGGAGAAAGACGCTGCTCTTGACCAGATAAACGTAATAAAGCACTGATAGGCATTCCAGACATTAAGCATGTTATTGAATGCGTCAGAGGGTGTTTCGACTTCAAAATTAGAAAGCTTGCTGTGCCAGTAGGTTTTCAGCTCCTGTAATTCAGAGGTGACTTTGTCTTTCTCTTCATAGGATTTCAGAATTTCATCGGATTCTGCGTCATTTTTCTGTCCCAGAAGATAAGTTAATTCCCTGGTTTCGCCGGGTTGTAATTCCAGTTCTGTCCGGAGTGCGCCGCAGGAATTGGCATTGAAATTCATCTCATCATTGCAGGAGCCTGTTTCTACCATGATAGGATTGCTGTAAGTCCGGTAAGCACCAATGAATTTTTCCAGACTGCCGCAGGCATCCGTAACATCCGCACCAGATAAGCCGAAAAATCTTTCCTTGTGATTTGAACCGTCTGCCTGGACTTCTGAAAATTCATTGATGTGTTGCAGGATTTTATTGCCTTTTCTCTCAGTTCTGGTGATAAACTGCGTGTACTGAAGATTAATTTGATCCTGTTCATAATTATTATCATTCGTAAATTCGACAAAGCCGAAAACAGATAATTTTCTAGCGACAGAATCCTGATTTGTAATCCGGATTCTCCAGACTTCATAGGTTTGTCCCGCAGGGACATAATACACGGTTTCTGTTTTGATTTTTGTGTATTCACTTGTCATAACAGAATAAGCCGTGCCGTGACGGCATTCGCTCTTGTAATGTTCCAGATCTTTTCCCACTGGCTGCCAGGTCGCAGACCAGTAATCGCCGGATTCTGCATCTCTCAAATAGATATATCTGCCAGGCAGAGCCATCATGGAATTGAAACGGAATCTGGTGATTCTGCCGTTTGCACCGGATTTAACGAAACTGTACCCTGCGGCATTGTTAGAGATAATCGCACCGTATTCCGGTGAACCGAGATAATTGACCCACGGTGCAGGCGTGTTCGGACGAGTGATGACATACTCTTTATTTTTCAGATCGAAATGTCCATATTGCATAATTTTTTCTCCTTTTTTGGGACAAATTTATTTTGATTCTGCTAGTAATTATCATAACATATTATTCTTGATTTGTCAAGCGAATTGCAGTCCTGAGAGAACAGAATATTTTCTGCGATTTAACATAGATTTAACAAAATCATGCTGTTGTATTTTATATTTTTCTGCTATGATAAAATTATATCAAATTATTTTTCATCTTTGCTGAAAGGCGGTTGTTCTTATGGGTGCAAAAGAAATTGTCCTCGCTGTGATTACAGTCATCGGCGGACTTGCCTTTTTTCTTTATGGCATGAATGTCATGTCATCAGGTTTAGAGAAAATGGCAGGCGGTAAGTTGGAGCAGGCTCTGAAAAAACTAACTTCCAATACATGGCTAAGTTTGTTTCTGGGGACGTTTATCACGATTGTGTTGCAGTCGTCGTCGTCTCTGACAGTTATGTTAGTCGGGCTTGTCAATTGCGGTGTCATGGAAGTAAGTCAGACGGTTGTCATTATCATTGGAGCAAATATTGGCAAAACTTTCACAACATGGTTGTTGTGTTTAATGGGTGTAGACACAGAAGGACCATTGTGGCTATCTTTATTGAATCCGGAATATTTTTCTCTGATTTTTGCACTGGTCGGAGCAATTCTGATCATGATGTCGAAAAATGGAAGAAAGAAGGATATTGGTTCGATTCTGGTCGGCTTTGCTGTACTCATGTATGGAATGGTGCTGATGGGAGATGCTGTTGCACCTCTGAAAGAATCAGAAGAATTTCAGCAGATGCTGACAAAGTTTGAAAATCCGTTCCTGGGTGTTCTGGTTGGTACAGTTGTAACAGGTATTATTCAGAGTTCTGCTGCATCAATCGGTATTTTACAGAGATTAGCAGATTCATCCGGTGCCATTACATTCGGTATGGCAATTCCGATTATTATGGGTCAGAATATTGGTACTTGTGTAACAGCCGTTATTTCTAGTTTTGGTGTGAACAGAAATGCTAAAAAAGTCAGTGTCATTCATATTGCATTTAATATTATTGGCACAGTGATTTTCTTAACACTCTATGAAGTATTAGATATGATAGTTAAATTTGCATTTTCTGAATGGATCATTAATTCTGTTGGGATTGCCATTGTTCATACAGTGTTTAATGTTGCAACGACAATTTTATTGCTTCCGTTTGCAAAGGGATTGGAAAAAATCGCTAATAAAGTACTCCCGGATAAGAACGAAGAACCTGTTGAAGAAGAACATGCATTGCTGGACAAGCGTTTATTAACAACACCGTCCGTTGCTGTCGCAGAATGTGATGAAGCATCCCGGAGAATGGCAAAGCTCGCAAAAGAAACAATGCTCCTGAGCATGTCGCTCCTGAAAGAATATGATAAAAAAGTTGCTGAGAAAATCTCAAAGAATGAGGACAAGCTGGATGATTATGAAGACAGGATCGGCACAACGTTAGTGCAGTTGACTTCCCAGGCATTGTCAGAACATGACAGCCAGGTTTCTTCCAGAGTCCTGCGGGCAATCGGGGATTTCGAGCGTCTGGGGGATCATGCAATTAATTTAGCGGATATTGCAAAAGAGATCCATGACAAGAAACTACATTTCTCTGAGAATGCCAAAAAAGAAATGGAAGTCCTCACGGATGCAATTGAAGATATTTTAGAACGTGCTTATCGTGTGTATAAAACAATTGATGAAACGGCTGCTACGGATATTGAGCCTCTGGAACAGGTTATTGATTATCTCACAAGAGACATCAAAGCCAATCATGTCAGAAGATTACAGACTGGCACATGCACGATTGAAACAGGCTTTGCTCTGGCGGACATTCTGAACAATTTCGAAAGAATTTCGGATCACTGCTCGAACATTGGCGTGTCCGTGATTGAGACATCCCACAGCATGTTCGGCACACATGATTATCTGAACAAAGTGAAATTCGGCAACAAGAATTTCAATGATAATTTCGAGAAGTTCTCTCACCAGTACAGCATTTCCAATATATCATGAAACAAATTCCCCATCTGAGCAGATGGGGAATTATCAAAAATATTATGATTTGCTTATGTGGATTCATATTTGGAATTTTTTAATGGTCAGTGCTGAATTTTGAGAGGAATAGAAGAAATAATTATGATCCAATTAAATCCAGTGATTAAAAAAACAATACTGTTTATTTTTACATTGATTTTTTTCTCGTTTGTTATCCCTGTAAAAGTAACTTTAAGTTCTATGGATTCCATTGCGGATGAATCGTGTTTTATTGTTCATCAGATTTCATCAGGTTCTACGGAAGCAGGACTTTGGCTATGTAATGGAGATGCGAACGGAATTTGGACGGATGATGCCTATATAGTTGAACTTCATGGAAATATTCCGCAGGATATTCTTTCAAGTAATGTATATAGTAATGGTGAAACAATGTTTGTAATATATGGAACAGTAGATGATGCTAGAATGACTGCTGATGAGGTGAATGTGATCAATTGTGATAAGTGGGATTTCATAGGTGATATTTCCAGGGATTCCGAGTCATTAAGATTGCGATTCAAAAAATATATTACAATATATGATTTAAATTTGTTTGATTGTATACTTTCTTGAAGATAGTAAAACAAAAATTCCACTAGCTTTAGACGGTGGGTAGTTCATAAGAGAGAATTTCTTGACAACGTCTGTCAAAAGTGCTATACTGGAATTAGAGCCTGTTCACATTAAAATAGCATCGAAAATCATAGCAAGATAAATCAC